>CAZLZJ010000018.1:0-39617 GCA_964563975.1 uncultured Prolixibacteraceae bacterium | reverse complement strand
CCAAAACAAAAGAGATAATTCGCAGGAAGAATATCCAGCTTGTGAGTTACAGGGATTTATGGAATGAGGAATATGGTTAAAAATTTTATTATAAGGAGGATTAATGATGAATAGTAAATTGCATACCTATGTAAAATCGGTCAGTCCGCTAATTTTGATTTTTATACTTCTGATAGCGCAAAGTGTATTTACAAGCTGTAACAGGAATAAAATTTATCTCATTGTCAGAGGTGATGATATGGGTAAAAATTTCTGTCGTACAGAGGGGTTTATAAAATCTTTCGAGGAGGGAATCCTCAGGTCAGCAAGTATTATGGTAACGGGAGTATATTTTGATGAAGCTGTTAAATATTGTAAGGAGCATCCTGAGCTTGCAGCTGGACTGCATATTACATTGGCTGATGGGACTCAGCGCCCGGTTTTGTCGCCTGAAGAGGTACCTGGTCTGGTAACCGGCAGAGGGTTTTTCTTTGAACATGCAGACGAGATAGAGAATCCTGATCCGGTAGAGATGGAAAAAGAGATCAGGGCACAGGTTAAAAAAGCAAGAGAGAGCGGTCTTCATTTTGTATATCTTGATTGGCACCGGAATGTGCCTCCTGCTGCAGAGCAGATTATTGCAAAAGTGTGTGAGGATGAGAATTTAATATATGGTCCGTCTGAAGCCTTATCAAAATTTGGTTTTTCAAGAATTAGTCTTCTTAAAGGAGAAAATTTTCCAAATGTGGCTTTGCCTGACGGTTCTAAAGCTTATTATGGCGGGCCTTCAAATAGTGCTGAAAATGAAGAAGCTTTTTATGAAGGATTAGCCAATTTGAAGCCGGGTAAATGGATAACGGTAATTCATCCCGGTTGGGCCGATCCCAACAGGGCCAGTACTACAAAAATTCTTTGTTCTGAAAGGACGAAAGAGATAATTAAACAAAAAAATATTAAACTAATAAGTTATAATGATATCTGGAAAAAAGAGTTCAGAAAATAGATATGGGAAATAATAAAGAAAATTCAATTATTAAGGGGCGTTTGAAATCGCTTGACGCCCTCAGGGGCTTTGATATGTTACTGTTGGTTGGAATTGGCGGAGTACTGAGAGCATTGCCTCAGTTGTGGGATAATACGGTATTTCGGGCTATTGCAGATCAATGCAGACATACAGAGTGGCATGGTTTTCATCTGTGGGATTTGATATTTCCATTATTTATTTTCATGGTAGGCGCCAGTTTGCCGTTTGCTATCAGCAGCCGGTTGAAACGCGGATATAGCCGGAAGAAGCTTTACTTGCATATTGCAAGAAGGACATTAACATTATTTTTGCTGGGGTTGATAATGAATGGACTGCTGGGGTTCAATTTTGAGAATTTAAAATTGTGCGGTGTATTGCAGCGAATTTCAATAGCTTACTTTTTTGCTGCAATTATTGTTGTGAATACCGGAATGAGGGGGCAGGCGATAATATCGGCATCTTTGTTAATTATTTATTGGTTGCTGATGATTTTAGTTCCGGTACCCGGTTATGGTGCAGGTGTTATTACTCCTGAGGGTAATCTTCATACTTATATTGATCAGCTTTTTCTTCCGGGGAGAATGAATAATGTTTTTTATGATGAAGACGGAATCTTACAGCAGATATCCTCCATAGCAGTTTGCCTTGCAGGAGTGGTTGCCGGACAATGGCTGAAGTCTTCAAGGCCTGATAATTCAAAGGTCAGAGGTCTTTTAATTGCAGGTGCTCTTTCAATATTGATTGCATTATTGTGGGATTTGTCTTTTCCTATTATTTTCAGGTTGTGGTCAAGCTCTTATGCAATGCTGACAATAGGGATAAATTCTATTTTAATCGGGCTTTTTTACTGGCTGATAGATGTGAAAGGATATCAAAAATGGGCATTTCCATTTGTTGTTGTGGGGCTTAATTCCATTACAATTTATGTGGCTTCAGGACTGTTTGATTTTGGTTCGGTTGTGAAGGTTTTTGTTCATGGGTTTATTGATCATCTTGGTTCGTTCAAGCCATTGTTCTGGGCTTTGTGTATGCTGACAATAAAATGGCTGTTTGTCTATTTTCTATATAGGAAAAAGATTTTTTTAAAGGTGTAGTTACAATTGTTGCAGGTACAAACAGGGATTTTAAAAATAAATGTTAAACTGAATTATAAACTTTTAAACAGATTAACTGAAGTGAGTATCCCGATTAAAATCGGGATAAGTTATATTGTTGATTATTTCATTTAGCGTACTAAAACTGATACGAAAATTGCAGGTTAATAAATTGAAAAAATAAAAATATGAAAAAACTATTGTTATTTATTGCGCTTTTAAGCACAGGGTTGTCATCTTTTGCCCAGTATACACGTTATGAGAGATTTCGGACACGGCCCGAGTTAAGCTATACGGTAAAATCGGATATACCATATTACAGTGAGCAGGTAAATGCCGGGAATAAAGCTATAAGGGAGAAATGTCTCCTTGATATTTACTATCCGGAAAAAGTGAAAGGATTTCCGACCATAGTGTGGTTTCACGGAGGGGGATTGTCAGGAGGCGACAAGACACAGGAGTATCCACATCTTTTAAAAGAGAATGGCGTTTGTATTGTAAATGCTAATTACAGAATGTATCCTGATGCCAAATGTCCTGATTATATAGAAGATGCAGCTGCTGCAGTGGCATGGACTTTTAAAAATATTGAAAAATACGGGGGAGACCCGGAATTGATTTTTGTTTCAGGGCATTCGGCCGGCGGTTATTTAACAAGTATGGTTGGGATGGATAAAAAATGGCTTTCAGCTCATGGTGTTGATGCTGATATGATTGCCGGATTACTTCCACTGAGTGGCCATGTAATTACTCATTTTAACATTAGGAAAGAGAGAGGCATTCCAAACGGTCAGCCGGTAGTTGACGAGTTTGCCCCCATGTACCATGTCAGGGCGGATGCTCCTCCATTATTGCTTATTACAGGCGACAGAGAATTAGAACTGTTGGGCAGATATGAGGAGAATGCCTATATGGCAAGAATGATGAAACATAACGGGCATAAGGAAACATATTTATATGAATTGCAAGGGTTTGATCATGAGATGGAAGAACCTGCATCTTTTATAATCCTTGAGTTTATATACAAAACCTGCAAGAAAAAAGATAAATTATAAAGTCTTGCCTGACAGCTTAACTGTTGAAAATTTTTGCCGTTTTTAGTTGTAGTTTTTTGGCCGGTAACGGCAAATAGGTCGTGAACGACAGTTTGATAAAGCTTTAATAAAAGATAGCGGATTGCTTATAATGAGTAGCCCGATTAAAGTCGGGAGAAGTTATATGACTCCATTAAAAATAGGTTTTGTAAAATTTGATCAATGAGTGATAAATCGTATGGTGCCGGAATAAATAGTATAATGGCCGATAGGGTGATTAGTGTGGATGTACTCCGCGGGTTTGCAATGTTTATTATTTTGTCGACTCAGATTGGCGGTGCTCCAATATTCAGGACCTTTAACAATATGGTGTATGGTGAAGCCTGGCCTGAAGTTGTAAAGGTTATTATGTCTAATCCTGCAATCAGCATTGCAAATGTTGCACAACCCATATTTGTTTTTGTTGTGGGGATTGTTTTGCCTTTTTCCCTGAGAAAGAGACTTCTGAAAACAGGTAAAAGAAAGGTATATGTCCATGTTGTGTTCAGGTCTGTTATACTTTTTATCTGCGGGCTTATAGCCGGGGGTAAATTGCTGAATATGCAGTTTGATAAAGTGTACTGGTATAATAATGTTCTGGAATATATAAGTATAAGCTATCTGGTTTGCTCCCTGATAGTTATAAATACCCCCAAAAAGACACATTATATTATTGTCGGATTGTTACTCCTTTTATATTGGTGTGTATGGCTTTTCATTCCTGTACCCGGCTGGGATGGAGATATTTTTTCACAAGAAATGAATATCGGGATCTATATCGATCAGGTGGTATTGGGAAAATATGGGCACCCGTTTAAGGGATGGACAGCTGTAACCAATACAGTCGGGCACATAATTCAGGTGCTTTTGGGAGTGTTGGCCGGACATGTGATCTTTGGGGATAAAGAAAAAAGAGAAAAGATGAAAAGTTTGCTTTTGTATGGGATAGTAATGACAGGAGCAGGTTTATTATGGAGTTTGGTTTTACCGGTGATAGGAAGGAACTGGACAAGCTCTTTTGCTCTTGTTACAGCCGGAATTTCAACTTTACTACTGGCTCTTTTCTACTATTTTATCGATATAAAGGGTTATAAAAAATGGTCATTCTTCTTTTTTATATTTGGAGTTAACTCCATAGCTATTTATATGATGGCTCACACTTTTGATTTCAGACATATCGGTAATGTAATTGTAGGAGGCACCGATCGCCACCCATTTGGAATAACCGGTTATTTTCCTGAAGATGTGAGGTTATTTATTCAGGCATCTGCTGCTATGGCAGTTATGTGGCTGATAATGTATTATATGTACAGGAAAAGGACCTTTATAAAAATTTAGCTGCCGGTTTTGAAAAATTGATAAGACTATTTCGGTAAAACCAAATAAAATTAATAAGCTGATTTATGCAAAAAACATATCTTATAAAAGAAGATCATATTCCTCAAAAAGCTGCTTTTCCGGTTATAGACGCCCATAATCATTTATGGGGTAACTGGCAGGTTGAAAGGATTATAAAAATAATGAAAGAGGTTGGCGTTGAAAAGTATTGCGACCTTACGGGGAATGTACATATAGAGTTTTCGGGGGGAGGATATGTGATCAATACGGGTGATATTTCAGATTTTTTTAAAAATTGTGCCGATAAATACCCGGGTAAGTTTTATTGCTTTACAATGATAAATTTTGCCCGCCCGGCAGATCAGCCTCTGTTCATTGACCATAAATCTTTTATTTCTGAGGCAATAGATATATTGAACGAACATGCCGGGATGGGAGCTAAAGGAGTTAAATTATTAAAGGAACTGGGATTGCATTACCGGGATCGGGATGGTAAGCTGATAAATCTGGATGATGAAAGGCTTTCTCCTATTTTTGAGGAAGCAGCCCGCTTAAAAATGCCGGTATTGATACATCAGGCTGATCCTTCAGGTTTTTTTGAGCCGGTTACGCCGGAAAATGAGCATTATGAGTCTCTTTTAAAATATCCTGCCTGGAGTTTTGCAGACAAGAAATTTCCTCGTAAGGCTGAACTGCTAAAAAGAAGGGATAATCTTGTGAGAAGACATCCTGACACTGTTTTTATATTGCCTCATATGGCTAACCATGCCGAAAATCTTGGATATGTATCCCGGTTAATGGATGAAAACCGGAATGTTTTTATTGATTTTTCAGCCAGGCTTGATGAGTTAGGGAGGCAGCCTTATTCCTCAAGAGAACTTTTTATCAAATATCAGGACAGGATAATATTTGGAACCGATATGCCTGCAAATATTGAAAGTTCAATTGATATGTACCGGTGTTATTTCAGGTTCCTTGAAACTTATGATGAAGCTTTTTATGCACCCGATTATGATGGAACCTTCAACAGGGCGCGATGGCCTGTTTGTGGGATCGGGCTTCCATCCGGAGTGTTGGAAAAAATTTATTATAAAAATATATTGAGGCTGATCCCTTCTCTTTAACTTGAAGTGATCTTTCGATTAAATATGGAATAAAAATAATTAAAAAAAATATCATGATTAAAGCAAAAGCCGGATTTATTGTTTTTGGAGTGCATAAAGATGGGCTTTTAGACCCGATGGGTACTCCGTTTATTGATGATGAGTTGATCAATAATTCAAAAAATGCTCTTAAAAAAGCAGGACTTGAACTTGATGAATATGACACTGTTCTGGCGTCAAGAAGAGAAGCAAGGGAGTGTTTTGCCAAATATAAAAAGCAGGATGATATTGATGCTGTTATCCTGTTTGCAGGCACCTGGGTGTGGTCTGCAAATATGATTGCGGCAGTTCGCGATTTTGCCACTTCAGGAAAAGGAATTGTGCTATGGACTCACCCGGGATCTCAGGGATGGAGACCGGTTGGGGGATTAGTAATGCAAGGAGCAATGAAAGAGATAGGAATAAAGCATAGGTTTGTATATGGAAATTATGATGATCCGGCTGAGATAGAAAAGATTATCTCTTACTGCAGGGCCGGAGCAGTAAAAAATTTACTTAATATGAGCATTATCGGCACATTTGGGGGGAGGGGCATGGGTCAAACCTGTGGTGCCGCCGACCCGTCGCAGTGGATGAAAATGTTTGGTGTCGATATTGATTCAAGAGATACAACTGAACTTATTAAAACTGCAAAATCTTTTACAAAAGAGGAGATAGCAGAAACCAGGGCTAACATTCAGAAGTTGTTTGCTGATCCTATCCCGGAAAATGAGCAGTCAGATCGCTCCATCAGCCTTTACCTTGCAATAAAAAAACTTATAAAGAAGAATGAATGGGATTTTTATACAATTCAGTCATTTCCCGGACTTGGAGATGATTATAGCGCTACATGTTTTGCACAAAGTATGATGTTAGAGGATGGAATCGGAACCTCTACATTGGGAGATTTCAATACAGCTTTAACTGTTAAATGTTTGACTGAGTTAAGCAGTGAACCTGTATATTACGGAGATTTGCAGCATGTGGATAAAACTAATAATGAGATAAAAATTATTGGCGACGGAGCCTGTCCGCCATCACTTGCGGGGAAGCTTGGCCCTGCCGGATTTGCTCAGCATGGAATACCTACTGAAGGAGGGGCAGGAGGCCTGTCGGTTAAACTTGTTTGTAAAGTTGGAGAGGGAGTTTTGGCACGACTTGGAAGGAATGACGGAAAGTTCGAGATGGTTATTGCTAAGTGTACAATTTTTGAACCTCCGGCTGAAATGATTGAAGCCAGAAAAAATGAGTGCGGTATCCCATTCTGGCCTCATGGTTTTGTGAAGGCTCATTGTGATATTGAACAACTGTTGCAGTCGTGGAATAACGAGTATGCCTGCCTTGGGTATGGAGAGCATCTTTATGAGGAGCTGAAGGCATTTTGTGAACTGACAGGAATAAAAGCTATTGCTTTATAATTAATTTTTGAAACAGATGCCTTTAATTCTTGACCGACAGCATGTTTTAGATATATATTCTGAAGCTTCACGGAAAAATTGGGTTATTCCCTGTTTTGGCAGTGAAAATCTTACAACGACAGAAGCCATCCTGGCTGCAGCTCTTGATTTCAGCAAAAAAATAGGTAATCCCGGTATTCCTGTGACTATTGCCATAACCAATCAGTACAGCCATAGAAGTCAGTCGGCAAATTATACACATACAAAATTGTGGGATATCGGATTGAAACTGTTTTGTGCCGATATTGAGATTCTTACCGCCAAAGGTTCTCCTTTTGAAAAATTGAATGTAATGATCCATTTGGATCATACTCAGTGGGATAGTGATCAGTCTCTGCTTCAATGGGATATGAGTAAGTTTTCAATGATCATGTATGATGCCTCAACGCTGCCATTTGAAGAGAATATTGCTAAAACTGCACAATTTGTTGAAAAGCATAGAAATGAAATTGTTATTGAAGGCGCATGTGATGAAATCGTTGATGCAACCGGTAATGAAGTAAGTAATCTTACTACTCCTGAGGCGGCAGAAAAATATCTGAATAAGACGGGAGCTGATTTTATAGTGGTTAATCTTGGAACAGAACATAGAGCAAAAAGGAAAGATCTCAGGTATCACAGCGATCTTGCCCGTAAAATAAGCAGGACTACCGGTCCCAAGCTCGTTTTGCACGGTACCTCATCTGTTGGCAATGATCAGATCCGGCATCTGTATGACGACGGAATAGCAAAAGTAAATATTTGGACAGCACTTGAAAGAGACAGTTCTCCTGTTCTTTTTGAGGATATGATTAAAAATGTCGGAAAAATAGTAACCGGGGAGAAAATTTTGGAATTAAAAAAGAAAAAACTTATCGGAGTTAATGCAGGATTGGCGGACGACATCTCTTTAACTCATTTTACAACTGTTTATCGGCAAGATATTATTTTTAACAAAATGAAAGAGATAGCTGCTGAATATTTTAACTTGTGGTATATATAAAATGAATTGTTTTTTAGGTATAGACATTGGAACTACCGGTTGTAAGTCAGTTATATTTAACGATAAAGGGGTGCAGTTTCCGGCCGCATACAGGGAATATAATACCATTACAGAAAATCCGGGATGGGCAGAGCTGGATACAGACGAGGTAACAGGCAAATGTTTTGAGGTGATTAAAGAGTCTGCTTCGGCTGTTCCGCAGGGATCGGTGAAAAGTATTGGTATATCCAGTCAGGGAGAAGCTTTTACAATGATTGACAATTCAGGCAGGGCACTATGCAATGCTTTTGTGTCGTCCGACTCCAGGGCGGATATTTTTGTAAAGAGCCGAGCCGTAGAATTTGAAGATAAAAAGCTTTATCAAATAACCGGGCACACTCCTCACCCGATGTTTTCACTGTTTAAGTTATTATGGGTTCGCGAGAATATGAAAGAGGAGTGGGAAAGATGTTCAAGAATCCTTTGTTTTGAAGATCTTCTTCAATATCGGCTGGGAATTACCAGCCCGGCAATAAGCTGGTCGTTAGCCGGCAGAACTATGCTTTTTGATGTCAGAAATCATATCTGGAGCGAAGAGATATTGAAAAGTATTGGAATAAAGCGAAAACAACTTTCTGAACCATTGCCTTCCGGCCGGTTTGTGGGATATGTTGATAAAAAAATAGCCCGGCGGCTTAATCTTGGTGATAAGGTGGCTGTTGTTACAGGAGGTCATGATCAGCCATGCTCCGCTCTTGGAGCCGGAGCCGTGAAGCCGGGAATGGCTGTCTATGCCAGTGGTACAGTAGAATGTATAACTCCTGCTTTTAAAAAGCCTCTGTTTAGTGAGGAGTTGCGAAAATTTAATTTTTGTACTTATGACCATACAGCAGAAGGATTATATGCTACCCTTGCTTACAGCCTGACGGGAGGGAACCTGATTAAATGGTTCCGCGATCAGTTCGGGCAGAAAGAGATTGAGATTGCAAGAGAAAGCAGTTCCGATCCTTATGAGCTGCTTCTCAGGCAGATGCCTGAAGAGCAGACCGGATTGTCAGTGTTACCCTATTTTACTCCCTCGGGAACTCCCTATTTTGACACATCGGTGAAAGGCACCATATTAGGGCTTGACCTGACAACTACCAAAGGAGAGATATTGAAAGCACTTATCGAAGGAGTGGCTTTGGAAATAAGGTTGAATCTTGAGATATTAGAGAAGGCCGGCTATGTGGTTAATGAATTGAGAGCTATTGGCGGTGGAGCAAAATCCGGCTCGTTGATAAAGTTGAAAGCTGATATAATTAATAAGCCGATCACTACCCTTGATATTACCGAAGCCGGATGCAGGGGAGCAGCAATCCTTGCAAAAGCGGCATTTGATAAGGTTGGGGCAGAAAGGATCATCAGCCAATGGGTGAAACCGGGACAGGTTATTTTACCACGGCAAAATGATCTTTACGGGAAGAAGTTTCAGACATATAAGACCCTGTATGCCAAATTAAAAAGAAATTTTTATGAAGTAAGTCCTTTGTAAATTGTGGATTTTTAATTATAAATAAATATCTGTATGAAGAAATTATCAATATCACTGGCAATTGCAGTTATCGCAGGATTGTGTTTTATTTCATTTTTTGCAGCAGCCCAGAAAGATATTAGCAGACAGGAGTATTTGCAGCAGCTGATCAAATCGTTGCCTGAAGACCGGTATAAGAGTCCTGCTGACCATATATCCGGAACATCTGCACCACATGTGTCGCCTGAAGATTTTACCTGGGGCGACTGGGTAAAAAGAACAGGGGAGCTGCCTCCTGATTTCAATAAGCTGCCAAATTTTCCGTTTCTTCCTGATCCCCTGATTATTGATCAGGGTGGAAAGGAGATTCCCGTTACAACAATTGAACAGTGGAACCACAGGAGGGAAGAGATTAAAAAATTGGTACAGCACTGGATTACCGGCACAGTGCCTCCGCCGCCGGGCAATCTTATTGCAGAGGTGCTTGAAGAAAAAAAGACCGGTCCGCTTACTGAAAGGAGTGTGTTGCTTAAATTCGGGCCTGACCGTAAAGCCGAACTGCATGTTAATATTCTTATTCCTCCCGGTGAAGGTCCTTTTCCCGTATTTATCTGTCCATGGAAGAAGGATAGATATGATTGGGTGCAGGCAGCCGTAAGGCGTGGATATATCGGATGCCGGTACTCTGCAACCGATCCAAGGTACGGGTATCCTGACGACAGTGAGGCATTTGAGAAGATATGGTGGCCTGATTATGATTATAGTACATTGATGCGATGGGGATGGTCGGCTTCCAGAACAGTAGATTATTTGTATACATTAGAAATTGTTAATAAAGATCAGATTGCACTTACCGGGTTATCAAGAAATGGTAAACAGGCGTTGATGGGTGCTGCCTTTGATGAAAGGATTAAGGCTGTTATACCAATCAGCGGAGGTACCGGATCTGAAGATCCTTTCAGATATACAAATGAAAAGTATGATAATGAGTCAATAGCTGAAATCACAAGAAATTTTCCCTATTGGCTTCACCCAAGATTGCGTTTTTTTGTAGGGAGGGAAAATAAAATGCCGGTAGACCAGAACCTGTTGATGGCACTTGTTGCTCCCAGGGGGTTAATGCTAACCTCATCAATATTTGAAGACCAGGGGAACCCATGGGGTATAGAACAGGCTTACCTGTCGGCAAAAAAAGCATATGATTTTTTGGGTGCAGGCGATAAAATAGCCATTGATCTGAGGCATGGGCTTCATGCTCCTGCAGCACGTGATATTGAGCGATATATTGATTTTTTCGACTATGTATTTGGAAGAGGCGGAATTAAGCCGGAGAATAAGCTCTTTTATAATTATAGTTTTTCAAAATGGCTGGGGTTGAGCGGAGAGCATATCGATCCACTTAATTATACTGTTTGTGAGGCAGATGGCCTTTTAAAAAACCTTAATGGAAAGGTTATTGATAATCAGGCTGACTGGCAGGAAAAAATATCTACTGTCCGGGAAAATATTAATTGGGCGCTTGGTGATGAACCTCCTTCAATTGGTCCCGGTATTCAGCCCGATTATATGCGCAGTTTGGTTGTAAGGCCTTTGGTAAAAGAGGGTGTCTCTTCAGAGGATATTGGTTTTGGCACACTTTACTATCCGAAGTTGAAGGAGGGTGAGTTTAAGAAATATCCCGTGGTGATATTTTTGCACGAATATACATATCCAACCGGATTTGGGAGGAGATTCCAGCCGCTTCTTGACAACTTTTTAAAATCAGGTTATGCAGTTTATGCATTTGATCAGATCGGGTTCGGCACAAGGATAGAAGAGGGAAGGCTTTTTTATGAAAGATTTCCTCATTGGTCGAAAATGGGAAGGATGGTTGCCGATGTGAGATGGTCGGTCGATGCTCTGTCTGACCATAATCTGATTGATCCCGTGAAAATTTTTGTAGCCGGTTACTCCCTCGGCGGCACTGTTGCCCTGTACAGCACAGCTTTAGATGACAGGATAGCAGGAGTGGTTACTGTTTGCGGGTTTTCACCTATGCGTACCAACCTGCCGGGGAAGACTGCTGAAGGGATTTATGAGTATTCGCATCTTCACGGGTTAATACCGCGTTTAGGTTTTTTTGCCGGATGTGAAAATAGGATACCATACGATTTTGATGAGATTATTGGTTGCATTGCTCCTCGTCCGGCACTTATTATTGCTCCTTCCCGGGATCAGTATGCAGATATTGAAGATATTAAAAAGTGTGTCGGGGAGGTGAGAAAAGTGTACACCCTGTTTAATAAGCCAGGCCAGCCAGACCTGATAGTGCCTGAGGATTATAACAGGTTTTCTGCCTATATGCAAGAGAGAATGGTATCGTGGATAAAGAAATTAGCGGATCAGTAAGGGGAAACCGTTGCAGCAATTATTAGAAGATATCAGAGTGACATTCCTGATAGGCAGGGGCCTCGGGTATGATATCCGGAGAGAGGACAGCAGGGAAAAGAAACAAGAAACAGCTATACGAAATGCCTGCCGGCAGTGGTGTGTGGGAGGAGGTACTTAAATTTTTGCGAACCGGATTAGTGCATTGTGGTATCTTAATATAACCCGGAAAAATCATATTGATGAAAAAAACTATATACTTATTGTAGGAAGAATAAAATTACTTTTATTAACTTGTGCGCCGCATTCTTTAAAACTAACAAATTTAAAAAAAAATGACACAAAGAAGAGATTTTATAAAGAAGAGCCTGGTTGGCACTGCCGGGATTGCAATTGGAGGTATGGGCTTCAGTGCCAAGTCTTATGGATCAATCATGGGAGCCAATGAACGAATCACAATGGCCGTAATAGGAATTCGTGGTCAAGGTAACGGACATATAGGAAATTGGTGTAAGTTAAAGGATAACCGGAATGTTTTTGTTAAAACATTATGTGATGTGGATGAAGAAGTATTTCCTGAAAGAGTAAAAAAAGTTGCGGATGCGATAGGTACCAGGCCAAAAACCGAGTGGGACATGAGAAGGGTGTTTGAAGATAAAGATATTGATGCTGTTTCTTTTGGCACACCAAATCATTGGCATGCTCTGGGTACAATATGGGCTTGTCAGGCAGGAAAACATATTTATGTGGAAAAACCGGCATGTCACAATGTATTTGAGGGACGCAAAATGATAGAGGCAGCCCGAAAGTATAATGTAAGGGTGCAGGTAGGGTTTCAGAACCGCTCGATAAGCAATGTTATTGAAGCAATGAAGTTTTTACATGATGGTGGTATCGGAGATGTGTATATGGCAAAAGGGTTGTGCTACAAACCACGCGACTCTTTTGGAATTGCTCCCGACAGCATGCCTCCTGCTTCACTGCATTATGATATGTGGTTAGGTCCTGCTCCATATCGCCCGTATAATGAAAAGCGAGGCCACTACAATTGGCATTGGCATTGGGATACCGGAAATGGAGATACCGGCAATCAGGGTCCACATCAGTTTGATATTGCAAGGTGGGGTTTAAATAAAAAAGTACATCCGGTAAGTATATTTTCAACCGGTGGGATTTATGGCATTGACCCTAAAGAGTGTTCTCAGGAAACTCCTAATACCCAGACTTCACTATTTACCTATGAAGATGGTAAAGTGTTGGAATTTGAAACACGCGGCCGTTTTACTCATGGAGAGTCAAGCCTGAATATTAAGATAGGTAATATGTTTTATGGAACAGAGGGGTATATGGAGCTAAACGGAAGTACATGGAAAGCTTTCAGAATGAGAGAAGAACAGCCATTTGCCGGTTCGTCTAAGGAGACTTCCGAAGTACCGAAAGATCCTACATTTATGGCCGCTCCGGGAGGAACCGAGCATTATGCCAACTTCATTGATGCAATCAGATCAGGTAACGATTATGATTTGAAATGTGATATTCGCGAAGGTTTTTACTCATCCGCCCTTCCGATTATTGCCAATATTTCATATCGCCTGAAGAGAGAGTTAACATTTAGGGGTGATTATGAAAAATTTGCCAATGACCCCGAAGCAGATATGATGCTTACACGTAATTACCGGAGACCATACATTGTGCCTGAGGAGGTTTAAAAAAATGTTGGCGGACTTATTACCGGTCCGGTATCAGTCCGCCAACGTTTGATTTAAGAAAATTAAGCACTATATTCCATTTGCATTTCTGTACATTTGCTCTTCATTGGAGAAGTCATTTTCAACCACATGATTTTCTAATGGAACAATTTTTTCATGGATTGCATCCACGATCCATTCAGGTTGAGGAAAGAAATAGTTCTCTATTTCATGAGCAGGTGTAATCCAGTTTCGTGATCCCACAACTACAGGAGGAGCATCAAGATAATCAAATGCAAGCTCCGTAATGTTAGATGCCATGTCTCTCATAAAAGAACCTCTTCCCGTGGCATCACCGGTAATAACTATCCGTCCTGTTTTTTTGACCGATTCAATAACTTTTTCATAGTTGAATGGCACTAATGAACGGGCATCTATTACTTCTGCGGATAGATTATATTTTTCTTCTAATATTTTTGCTGCATCAAGTGCCCTGTACAAAGTAGCGCCTATTGATAAAATTGTGATGTCATTACCCTCTTTTTTGATATCAGGTTCCCCGATTGGAATTTCGTAATAACCTTCGGGCACACCATCTTTGTGGAACATTTCGCCAATATCGTAGATTCGCTGACTTTCGAAAAAGATTACCGGATCTGTGCCTTGTAATGCAGAATTCATAAGACCTTTTGCATCATAAGGGGTAGCAGGAAATACAACTTTAAGTCCCGGGATATGGGCAGGAAGTGCTGTCCAGTCCTGTGAATGTTGAGCTCCATATTTTGAGCCTACCGAAACGCGGACAACAACCGGCATTTTTAATACATTTCCACTCATTGCCTGCCACTTCGGCAGCTGGTTGAATACTTCGTCACCTGCACGCCCTAAGAAGTCGCAATACATAATTTCAGGCAATGCCCTTCCGCCGCACATTGCATAACCAATTGCAACACCAACAATTGCACCTTCAGTGATAGGAGAGTTGAACAGCCTGTGATATGGCAGGGCTTCCGTAAGACCCCGGTAAACTGCAAAGGCACCACCCCAGTCACGATTTTCCTCACCAAAAGCTATAAAGGTTGGATCTTTATAGAAACGATCGATCACAGCTTCAAAAATACCATCCCTGAGGGCATAAGTTTTTATTTTTGAATGAGGCTTCCCGCTTTCATCAAACATATACCTCTCTTTTTTACTCAACTGCCGTACTCTTGGGTTCTCTTCAATCGGGTGGTTAACTTCCGGCCGGCGGTCCTCCATTTTATCAACTGACCGGTTGCTTAGCATCATCCCGCCAATCAGGTTTGGATATTTTTTCATATCCATATGCGGAGATACTGTTTTGTCAATTGACAATTTAAGTGTATATGTGATAAGCTCTTTTATTTCCGTTTTTATTTTTTCCAAAGCTTCTTCCGTGGCTATTCCTGCTTTTATCAGTTCGTTGCCGTACCACACTATTGAGTCTTGTGCTTCCCATGCTTCAACTTCCTCTTTTGTACGGTAAGAAGATGCATCCGATGGTGAATGCCCGCTGAATCTGTATGTGAGGATGTCCAGAAGTACAGGTCCTCTTTTTTCTTCCAGTATCTTCTTTTTGCGCCGGTATGCGTCGATTACTGCCAGGGGATTATAACCATCAATCCTTTCGGCATGCATCTGATCGCTGTTTAATCCTGCCCCGATTCTGGCTGCAATATCGTATCCCATTGTTTCGCCGGATGTCTGGCCTCCCATGCCATACTGATTATTCATAATATTGATGATCAAAGGTAATCCCCCTTTCATGTCACCTTCCCACAATTCGGTAAACTGGTCCATTGTAGCAAAGGACAGTCCTTCCCAAACAGGGCCGCACGACATTGAGGCATCGCCGATATTTGCAACAACTATACCTTTTTTACGATTTACTTTTTTGTATAGAGCCGCTCCTACTGAAATATCTCCGGATCCTCCTACTATGGCATTGTTGGGATAAACCCCGAAAGGTGTGAAAAAAGCATGCATCGATCCGCCCAGCCCTTTGTTGAAACCGGTTTCACGTGCAAATATCTCTGCAAGGGTGCCGTAAAGCAAGAATTTAACAGCCAGCTCCTTTGTGGTACCTGTATGTCCGGCTTTTACCGGGGCCAGTGTAATTCCATTGAAGTGATCCTCCATTATCCTGTTAAGGCTTACATCATCTGATTTGTAAATTGCTGATAAACCTTTTGCAATTATTTCACCATGGCTGCGGTGGGATCCGAAAATAAAATCGTCTACGCCAAGAGTAAATGCCATTCCTACAGCCGCAGCTTCTTGCCCGATAGAAAGGTGGGCAGGACCGGGATGATTGTATGGGATATCATTATATTCCCCCCGTGTTTTAATAAGATTGAGCATGGTCTCAAATTCACGGATCATAAACATGTCGTGAAATATCTTTATCAACTCATCATTGGTAAAGTTCTTTTTTTCTTCACTTACAGTTTTATTGTACTGGTTGACCGGGATTGGCGTAAAATCTATTTGCCCCGGTTTTCTAACTTCAGATGGATCTATAAATTGAATTTTTGGCATTGCTAATAATTTTTAAAGTTAAGGAATTATAAATTCAGGTTTTCTATCCGGGTTTTTATTTCTGATAAGAAGCGTGTTGCTTCTCCTCCGTCAAGAGCCTGGTGGTTATATGTAAGTGACAGGCCGATCATAGGAACAAATCCATAAACGCCCTCTTCAATCTCTTTCGGGCGCGGAACTATTGTACAGACTCCTAAAATTGCCGATTGAGGCAGGTTGATCACCGGTGTAAATATTTCTACACCATAATTTCCGAGGTTGGAAACAGTGAAAGTGGCTGCTTCAGGGCTTAACAGATCGGGGTTGATACTTCCTGTACGGCACTGTCCGGCCAGTTGCTGAAGTTGGTATGATAAGCCTGTGATCGACAGGTCGTCTGAATTTTTAAGTGCAGGAACCATGAGCCCGCGCTCAGTATCTACAGCAAGTCCCAGATGCACTTTGTTAAACCATTTCATTTTATCTCCCAGATAGTGAGTGTTAACTACAGGGAATTTTTCCAAAGCACGGATTGTCGCATAACAAACCATGTCGTTGATAGTGACATTCTGGGATATTTTGCCTTCAGAGTAATCATCTTTGAATTTTTTTCGCAGTTTCAAAAGTTGTCGTGCATCTGCACTCAGGTGGTGAGTGAGCTGTGCTGAATTTTGAAGTGAGTTATACATTGCTGAAGCAATCAGTTTTCTAATGTTGGATATCGATTTTACTTCGAAGTCGTCTCCTTGCCGGATTATTGCTGTTTTTGCTACAGGCGCTGCTTCAGGTGCGGTTATAGTGGGAACGGCAGCTGCACTTATGGCAGATGTGGCGGAGAGTGCCTCAACATCCCGTGCAATAATGCGGCCGCGCGGACCGGATCCTTTTATGACAGCCGGATCAATTCCTAATTGTTTAGCCATATTTTTAGCTAAGGGTGAAATACGCAGATGCCGGTCTGCAGGCTCAACTTCAAATTCCACCACCTTAGGGGATTCTTCAGTAACAGGTTCTGTTACTTCTGCCACAGGGACCTGCTCAACAGTTCCACCCGCGGGATCAAACTCTTTAAATGATTCTCCTTTGTTGCCTATTACGGCAACATTGGTTAGTACGGGAACCTCATCACCCTCATTGTAAAAAATGGCCAGCAATGTACCACTGCTTTTTGCCTCCTCTTCAAATGATGCTTTATCGGTTTCATAAGAAAAAAGTATATCACCTTCGCTTATTTCTTCACCTACCGATTTATACCATTGCCCCATGATGCAGGTTTCAACAGATTGTCCCTGGCGGGGCATTAAAACAGGTATTGCCATATTTTTTTAGTTTTTGGTTAACTTGTTAATACAAATAATATTTTTGACTAAATCTTAAAAACACTGAATATAAGATACTTTACATTGATAAATCTATTATTGGGTGTAAAGTTAAAACTTATAACTTGTATTTACAAGTTGTTTAATATTATTTAAATTTTTTTTAACTTTGAACCTTATGGAAAATATGCCACAATATCGAAGATTATATGAATTGCTCCGGGAGCAAATTATTAAAGGAATATATGAGGAAGGGAATCTTTTGCCTTCAGAAAACGAGTTGTGTGTAGTGCATGGCACAACCAGGCCTACTGTAAGGCATGCACTTGATCTTTTGGTTAAAGACGGGCTTATCCTGAAAAAGCAGGGTAAAGGGAGTATTGCCAGAAAGCCACCTCAGAATATAGGGCTGTTATCTATCTCCGGAACTGCATCTGCTGTTGGCATGAGATATTTAAAAACTGATATTTTACAAAAACCCGTTATACGCCAATGGCCTGAAAATTTCCCTTTTGAATTAACGGAAACTGAAAAGTCGGCCGGCTGTATTTATATGGAGAGACTCAGATATGTTGACAGGAAGCCTGTTTTTTATGATATAAACCATATTCCCAATATTAATCTTCCAAGGTTTACAAGCCGCTCATTTGAAAAACGATCTCTTTTTGATACGCTGAGAAAATATTACCGGGTTAATATTTTGGGCGGGGAGCAAAAGCTGAAGGCAATAATTCCCGGAGAAGAGATAAAAGATATACTAAAGCTGGGGCCGGGATATCCGGTATTGCAGATAGAACGCAAATTGGTTACAGGTAAAGAGGAGTTCAATATTTACTCGACAATTTATTTTAATTCCGAAAAACACTCTATTTTCGGTAAGTTCTGATTTTTGAGATGTTTGTGTAGAGGAGCATTGGCCGGCGATCTTGTAAAGTTCAAATTAATTTTTTTTTGAAAATCTTAAAATTTTGTCTTTTACCCCTGTTAAATTATTTAAACTCACTATAATTGGCGTAATTTTTTTACTTAAAAATACTAGTTATTAATTTTAATGTTTTGCAATATAATACCAAATTGACAGCAGTAGATTCAGCTGTTAACCTGAAAGGAGAAAGAGCTACTTTTGAAAATGAAAAATATGGCAGCCACCAACGGAATAATTTTGATATCTGGCTTGCTAAAACTGACGTGCCTGCTCCATTAGTAATATATATACATGGCGGCGGGTTTACCGGAGGCGACAAATCCCGTTATTATGGGTCTGAAGATTTAATAAGATTTTTAGATGCAGGAGTATCTGTAGCAACAATAAATTATCGTTTTATGACTGAGGCACCTTTTGGTATAAAGGCCAGCATGAACGATGTAAAAAGAGCTGTTCAGTATATCAGGTATAATCATAAAATGTACAATATTGATAAAAAAAAGATAGCATGTTCCGGGGGATCAGCAGGGGCAGGAACGGCACTTTGGCTTGCTTTCAGCGATGATATGTGTGACCCTCACAGCAGTGATCCTGTATTACGTGAGTCTACTCGCATTTTATGCGCCGGTGCTTTTGCTGCCCAATCCACTTACGATATATTTAAATGGGAAAAAATATTGGGGCTCCCTATTAATAATTCTCATGAACAGTTATCAGTTATTGCAGCTGCATTTGGATTTCATTCTTATGAGGATATAAATCTTTTTGATCAGATTGATATCCGGAAAGAGCTTGATTTTTTAGATAAAATGGATAAAAGCAGTGCACCTGTTTTTGTATATAATAAACATAAAGGAGGTATACCTGAAAATATGGATGACTTTAATCATCACCCACTTCATGCTAAGGCTTTGAAAGAGAAAGCTGAAGAGGTAGGCCTTGAAGTAGTGGTCTATGCTCCGGAAATTGGAATTATTGACCCGTCAGGTATAGATCTTGTAGACTTTTTTCTGGGTAAGTTTTTTAATTAAATTATATGAAAAGTGTATTCCGGTTTTAACCGGAATAAAAAAGGATTATTAAAATTCAGAACAAATGAACTTAAAGGTATTGAAATTTGGAGGAACATCATTAGGCTCTCCCCGGAATATGAGATTAGTGATGAAGATCATCGCCGACAATAAAAAGAAGATTGTGGTTCTTTCAGCAATGTCCGGAACAACAAATGCCCTTGTTGAGATATCCGAACTTTTAAGCAAAAAGGATAAAAAAGCTGCCGGTATCCTTATTGATAAGTTAGAGGGAAGCTATCGGGATGTGGTTAATAATCTTTATGAATATGCTGATAATAAAGAGAAAGGAGATCAGATTATAATAACCTCGTTTGAAGTTATTAAGTCATCTCTTACAGGTAGGTTTACCCAGGCAGCGGCTAATACAATTATTTCGATGGGTGAGATTATCTCCACTAAACTTTTTACCCTGTTGATGGAGGAAAACGGGCACGATGTAAAATTACTGCCTGCCCTTGATTTTATGAGAATAGGGAAGGATAAAATGGCTGATTTGAAGTTTATCACTGAAAATATCAGACCTGTTTTGGAGGAAGCCGGCGATGCCAAGTATTATATCACTCAAGGTTATATATGCCGCAATGCAAGTGGGGGGGTAGACAATCTGCAAAGAGGGGGCAGTGACTATACAGCTTCCCTGATTGGTGCGGCAATTGATGCTGAGGAGATACAGATATGGACTGATATTGACGGAATTCATAATAATGATCCGCGATATGTTGAAAATACAAAAAAAATTAGCCGGCTCTCATTTTTTGAAGCTGCCGAACTTGCATATTTTGGAGCAAAAATTTTACATCCGCAGACAATATATCCTGCACGCATTCATAATATACCTGTTCGTTTAAAAAACACGCTGAATCCATCAGATCCCGGAACTCTCATTACATCAGAAACTTCAGGGAAGGGGATAAAGGCAGTAGCTGCAAAAGACGGAATAACGGCAATTAAGATAAGATCAGATCGCATGCTGATGGCGTACGGGTTTTTAGAAAGTGTGTTTAAGATTTTTGCCAAGTATAAAACCCCCATAGATATGATATCTACTTCTGAGGTGGCTTTGTCACTTACAATAGATAACAGCAAAAATATCAAAAAGATTTTAGAAGAGCTTGATGAGTACGGCACAGTGGCGGTTGATTACAATATGACCATTATATGTATTGTAGGAGATATTATAGGTGAGGAACGGGGTTTTGCGTCAAAAGTATTCCATGCATTGGATGGTATACCGATCAGAATGATATCGTACGGAGGAAGTCGTTTTAATATTTCAATTCTTGTTCCTGATACTCAAAAAGAGATTACCCTGAAAGCATTAAGTAAAAATTTACTTAACCACTCTTAATAGGAAATATTATATTCCGCTGAAGCTCACTCCTTCGAATAAAATTGAAGGGGTGAGCCATGCAGAGTTTACATTAATATCATCTCCTATTGCCAGAATGCCTGACCACAGCTCTTTCATATTGCCGGTTATATTCATTTCGGATATGGGGTAAGCCAATTCTCCATTTTTAATAAAAAACCCTTCAATACCGTAAGAAAAATCACCCGTTGAGCCATTGCAATTTCCGCCGTTGAACCCTGTTACCATAACTCCTTTGTCAACTTCTGAAATGAGCCGGTTAATATCTTTTGTTCCTGTTTTAAAAAGCAGGTTGGATGTCTCTCCGGAAGTTGGGCTCATGGCCAGCTTTTTACTGTAATAAGAGTCGATATAGTAATTTTTCAATATACCGTTTTTAATTATTGCACGCCTCTTTGTTGCCAGTCCCTCGCTATTGAAATATTTTGAACCGTAGCCTGAAATAATAAAGGGGTCATCTGTAATTGTCAATTTTTCTGAAAATACCTTTTCTCCTTTCAGGTCTGTCAGGAAGGAGTTTTTTTGTTGAATTGCCGAACCATTAAGAGCTGAAATCAGGGGACTGAGTATTCTGATTGTCTGGCGGTTTTCTATTAACATTGACATTTTTCCCGAGACTGCTTTTATCCTGCCGATTTTTTTTAATCCTCTTTTTAATGCAGTGTCTCCAATTCCATCTTTTTTTAAATTATTGAAAAAGACAGAACTTTCTCCCCAGTATGATTCAGGGCGTGTTTCCCCTCCATTTACCGAAACCGAGGCGTTGATACCGAATCTTGTAGCTGAAGAGTCGCCTTTGAAACCATTGCTTGTCACCAACAGATATTCATAAAAACGGTCATAATATGATGCAGAGACAGCTATTACTCTATTATCTTTTTCCAATGCCTCTTTTTCTGTTGCCCGGGCAAGATTGATTTTTTGTCCGGTGTCGTATTCGGAAAATTCCGGATCGGCGGTATTGAGATTTTTATCTTGTCCCTTAAAATAAAGATTGGCATCGGGAAGCATCCTGAATTCATCTTCTGACAAATAATTTGTTGAAGCAATAGCTTCAGAAATAAATCTTTCCAGATCTTTTTTATTTAATCTGTTAGTTGAGTGTGATGAGTATTTGCGATTAACATAGAGCTTAATCGACATACTTCTCTGAATGGCTTGTTCTAACTTATCTGTTTTTTTATCTCTGACTTCAACACTGTTTGTAATTTGGTTTGAAATACTTACAGCTGCCTGATTAGCTCCATTTTTCAGGGCATAATTCATAGCCCATAATGCAAGGTCATATTTCTCTTTTTTTGTCATTTTTGAAATATTAAAATAGTTGTCAGGCAGAACCTCCGACCGTAAGCTTTTTTACTAAAACTGTTGGCAGTCCACAAGCTACAGGTACTGATTGTCCCTCTTTTCCACAGGTCCATGTGCCGTTATCAATTTTAAAATCATTTGCTGCCATTGTAATATCAGCCAGGGCTTCGGTACCGTTTCCTATAATATTTATATCTTTAATCGGGCTGGTCAGTTTACCTTTTTCTATTAAATATCCTGACTTTACAAAAAATGTAAAATCGCCGGCACCAATATTTACCTGTCCGTTACTGAAATTGTCAACATACACCCCATAATCAACTTCGGAAATTATCTCTTCTTTGGTGTGAGGCCCCGGCTCCATATAGGTTGCTCTCATTCTTGGTAAGGGAATGTGTCTGAATGATTCGCGCCTTCCATTTCCTGTCGGGGCTACTCCGTAATGCTTTGAACTGATTTTGTCGTGCAAATAACTGTTTAATATTCCGTTCTTTACTAAGTATGTTTTTTGTGCATCATTGCCTTCATCATCAATGTTGATAGATCCACGATTATATTCAATTGTTCCGTCATCAATAATATTGATAAAATTTTCAGCTACTTTTTGTCCCATTTTATCACTGAATATTGAAGTTTTTTTACGGTTAAAATCTGCTTCAAAAGTGTGACCGATTGCTTCATGCAGCAAAATACCTGATCCGCCGGCGCCCATAACTACCGGCATTTCTCCACCTTTGGGACGAACAGCATCAAATTGCAGGTTGACACGGTCTGTTACTTCTTCAGCCAGTTCTTCAGCTAACCGGTCAGACAGCCATTCATAACCTTTTCTGAAAGAACGGGCTGAATATGAATTTTCTGTTTTGCCCCCTTTTTGCATGGTACAAACAGCACCAAAGCTTACCATTGGCCTGTAGTCGTATGTTAATACCCCTTCTGAATTGAAGAAAAGGATCATTGACGTTTCATCACTTAAAAAGGCATTGACCTTAATCACCTTACTGTCGAGTGAAAAAATTTTGTCGTTAATTTTTTGAACTATTGGAACTTTGTCTTTAACAGATATATCATCCCATTTTTTTGAAATATTGTAATAGTCTGCCGGTTTTTTCAGGTAAAAATCTGTTGACTGAAAATTTTTTCCGCTGTTTGCAATATTTGCTGCCATTAATGCGGCATTAATCATATCCTTCGGATTGAGTGTTTCAGAATATGCAAATCCTGTTTGATCACCATTTAAAACTCTGATACCCACTCCTGAGCTGACATTAGAATAGGCACGGTTAACTTTCCCGTCTTCCAATCCCAGACTATTTGCTCTCATATTTTCAAAAAACAGGTCTGCATAATCACCACCCTTACTTATGGCTGCAGCAACTATTTTTTGAAGAATCTCTTCAGACACTTCAAAAAGATCAAAATAATGATTCACGTTTGTAAATATTTTATCATTGGGAGAAAATTTCAAAAAGGGAGGCATTAACAGTTTCCCTGCCATAAAAGTGCCACCGGTAGAGATAAAATCACGTCTTGTTGTATTCATGTAATTTTAAATATTGTAACAAATATACTTAAATAATTTTTTTATTTCCACCTGATTTAATTAGTGATTAAAAAAGAAATATTATGGATTTATATTAATCAACCCCTGTTTTTATAAGGTAAAATTTAAAAAACATATAAAAGTTTGAATTTTACCCCCTTATAAATAAGGGTGTATTATTTTATTATATAGTTTTGTATTTTAAATTTTAAAAATAGGGTATGGCTAAGTTTAGATTACAGGCATTACGGGAAGTTCTTAATCGTAAACCACTGGAAATTGAGCGAGAGAATAATTTTCTTTCTAATTTTTACAGTAAATTGGTTTTTGACAGAGCGAAAATGAAAAAGTATCTATCCGGGAGTGCATATGAAGCTGTTATGGATGCAATTGAAAAGGGTACCAGAATAGACAGGAAAATGGCTGATCTTATTGCCCAGGGAATGAAGTCGTGGGCCCTTGAAAATGGTGCAACTCATTATACGCACTGGTTTCATCCACTTACAGATTCCACTGCGGAGAAGCACGATTCATTTATTGAGAACGGTGACAACGGAGGTGTTATAGAGTCTTTTTCGGAGACCCTGCTTGTTCAGCAGGAACCTGATGCTTCATCTTTTCCCAGTGGAGGACTTCGCCAAACATTTGAGGCGCGGGGATATACTGCCTGGGACCCCACCTCTCCGGCTTTTATCAGTGAAACCACACTTACCATTCCAACAATTTTTGTCTCTTATAATGGCGAAGCACTTGATTATAAAACACCTTTACTGAGAGCTTTAAATGTTGTTGATATAGCAGCAACATCTGTATGCCGGTATTTTGATAAAAAAATTATATCAGTTAAAGCAAATTTGGGGTGGGAGCAGGAATTTTTCCTGGTTGATGAAGCAATGTATATGGCCAGGCCTGACCTGATATTAACGGGAAGGACTTTAATGGGACATGCTTCATCAAAAGACCAGCAGCTGGCAGATCACTATTTTTCTTCTATTCCCACCCGCGTAAATCGCTATCTGCAGGATGTCGAAAATGAGGCTTATAAATTAGGTATCCCAATTAAAACAAGACATAATGAGGTGGCACCGAACCAGTTTGAAATAGCGCCTATTTATGAGGAAGCCAATCTGGCAAATGACCATAATCAGTTGGTAATGGATATTATGCAAAAAATAGCACGAAGACATAAGTTTAGAATTCTATTTCATGAAAAACCTTTTGCCGGAATAAATGGTTCAGGGAAGCACAATAACTGGTCTTTGGAGACTAATACCGGAGTTAATCTGTTTTCTCCCGGGAAAAACCCAAAGTCGAATCTTTTATTTCTGACTTTTGTGATCAATACGATTAAAGCGGTTTATGATAATCAGGATCTGCTGCGTGCCAGTATATATAATGCAGGCAATCAGTATAGGTTGGGAGTGCATGAAGCTCCGCCGTCAATAATTTCAATTTTTTTAGGGACAGAGGTATCGCGGATGCTTGATTTAATGGAAGAGGCAGTAGTTGACAGAAAAATGACTCCTGATGAAAAGACAGCACTGAAACTTAATATCGGAAGGATTCCGGAGATAATACTCGACAGTACTGACAGGAACAGAACATCCCCTTTTGCTTTTACAGGCAACAGATTTGAGTTTAGAGCAGTAGGATCGTCGGCCAATAATGCTTCTGCCTTAATTGTACTCAATACAGTTTTGGCTAACCAGTTGAATAAATTTAAGATAGAAGTTGACAGGTTGATTGAAAAGGGAGTTAAGAAGGATGAAGCAATTTTCAAAGTTTTAAAAGTTTTGATTATAGATTCAAAGCCAATTCGTTTTAATGGAGACGGTTATAGTAAAGAGTGGGTTGATGAGGCAGCAAGGCGCGGATTGACAAATGTCAATAATGTGCCTGAAGCTTTGGCCGCATATAAACGCCGGGAAACAATCAGAATGTTTAAAAATCTCGGAGTGCTTAATGAATCGGAGCTAAATGGCAGGGTAGAGGTTGAGTATGAGAAGTTTATTAAGAAAGTGCAGATAGAGTCACGGGTCTTGGGCGATATTGCAATTAACCATATTGTTCCAACAGCAATTCATTATCAGACAGCATTACTGAAAAATGTAAGCAAAATTAAGGGTGTTTTTTCAACAGGGGAATTTGAGCAGTTGGCAGGATCGAGAATGGAACTTATTAAAGAGATTGGAGATCGTATTTCTGTAATACAGGTAAAATGTAAAGAGATGATTGAGGCCCGGAAAGTGGCTAATGTTAAGGAAGATCTTGTTGAAAAAGCGGAACTGTACGATAAAACGGTCAAGCCATTTTTAGATGAGATAAGATACCATATAGATAAACTTGAACTGACAGTTGACAATGAGCTGTGGCCACTGCCAAAATATAGGGAATTGCTGTTTGTCAGATAGTTAATATTCGGTAGCGGGGTATTGCCTGCAAGATTGAATAAAAACCGGTTATCTTCTTACAGAAACCTTTTTGAAGATTTTGCCGAACCCCCGGGTTTTATATACTTAAAATGATATAAAGACGTTATCTTTAAATTGAAAAAAGTTTACTTTTGCTTTTTGAAGTGATTTTAAGAATGGACAAATACATCAGGCTGGCTCTTTATATAATAATAATTGCTGCTGTTAACTCATGCAGTACCGGTAAACTTGGCAGAGATGCAATATTGTCGCACCAGATTGGAGAATATTATAAGGCAATTGAGAAATACCGTAAAGCAAGCCGAAAGGAGAAAGATCGCCAAAAACGGATGGATTACGCCTATGCAATAGCTGAGTGTTACAGGAATATCGGAGATTATGAAAGAGCAGCTTTATATTATAGAAATGCCATCCGCAGGGGATATACAGATCCTGTTGCCCTTCTTAACTTAGCCGATATGCAGCGAAATAATCAGGATTATGAGGGGGCAATAGAAAATTACAGAACCTGCCTTAACTCAAATCCTTTAGGGGAAAGGGCCAGGGCGGGCCTGGAATCCATACAAAAAACACAGGAGTGGATTGCAAATCCAACCCGGCATATTATAAACCCGATTAAAGAGATAAATTCAAGGGAAAATGATTTTTCGCCGGTTTTTGTCGGCGGTCGTGATAATGAGGTGGTTTTTACCTCAAGCAGGAAAGCTGCAACCGGTAAAAAGTCAAGTATGATAACAGGCCAGAGCTATACTGATCTTTTCAGGTCAACTTTTAATATTCAGCGTCAAAAGTGGGATCAGCCGCAATTGATCGATGAATATATGGTTATAAATACAGGTGATGAGGAGGGAGCTGCAACTTTTTCTTCAATAGGCGACCAGATGATTTTTACCAGGTGCAGGTATGACAAGACTCAAGCTTTGGGAGCCGAGTTGTACTCTTCATCACAATCCAGGGGTACCTGGTCGCAGCCAATCAGGATTCCTGTTGTGGGCGACAGTCTGATTGCTGCCCATCCATCTCTCAATCATGATGGTACAGTGCTCTATTTTGTGTCTGATATGCCGGGAGGATACGGAGGTAAGGATATTTGGAAAGCAGAAAAACGAGGAGATACATTTTCTGATCCCGTGAATATGGGGCCGCAAATCAATACACCGGGAGATGAGTTATTCCCTTTTATAAGAGATAACGGAGAGCTTTATTTTTCTTCTGATTATCATATTGGCATGGGGGGGTTGGATATTTTTAAAGCCACAGAAGATGAGAACGGTGTTTGGACTGTTGAAAATTTAGGATATCCTATGAATTCACCTTTTGATGATTTTGGGATTGCTTTTGTGACAGGGGAGGATAAAGGGATGTTTTCATCCAACAGAAAGGGTTCAAGAGGAGATGATCTTTATGAGTTTGTTGTGCCTCCCAAAATTTTCAGAGCAGAGGGGGAGGTGTTTAATGTTGAGACCGGTACAAAAGTTGAAGGCGTGACAGTGAGAGTAATAGGAACCGATGGAACTAATTTGCGGCTGCAATCATCTGACGGAAAATTTCAATATAAACTGCAATCTGAGACTGAATATATATTTGCAGCATTTAAAGATGGATATCTTCGCGATAAAGGTTCCGTCAACACAATCGGATTAAGCGACAGCAAAGATTTTAGACTTGAATTGTTCCTTAGGCCTATTGACTCACCAATAAAACTTGAAAATATAAATTATGAGTTTGGAAGGTGGGATCTTTTACCTGAGTCGAAATCTTCGCTCGACACTCTTGTTGGTCTGCTTATGTTAAATCCTACTATTACAATTGAGTTGATGGCCCATACCGACCACGTGGGGAGTGAGCAGTTTAATTTTGAACTTTCCCAGAAAAGGGCACAAAGTGTTGTTGATTATCTTATTGAAAAAGGAATAAGCCCTCACAGGTTAGTTGCAAAGGGATATGGCGAGACCTGGCCAAAGACGGTTACCCGTAAAATTGCAGTACAATACAATTTTTTAAAAAGGAACGATGAACTGACTGAAGAGTATATTTTGAAACTTACTCCCGAGCAGCAGGAGATAGCACGATCAATTAACAGAAGGACCGAGTTCAGAGTACTTTCGACAGATTATATAGAAAAGTATGAAGCCGAACCGGAAAAATAACTTTCTCCTGCACTATTTCGGAGTTAACGGGGTATTTTCGAAAATATGTCCCATAAGACTATCCCGGCACTTACTGCAATGTTGAATGAGTGTTTTGTGCCAAACTGAGGGATTTCAATAGCGCCGTCGCACATATTGATCACTTTTTGGCTAACACCTTTAACTTCATTTCCAAATATAAGTGCAATTTTTCCTTCCGGGAAAAAATCATTCAGCAAAATACTGTTTTCAACTTGCTCAACCGCATATATTTTAAAACCCTCTTTCCGCAGCTTAATAACAGCACTTTCTGTCTCTTTGAAATACTCCCAGCTTACCGATTTTTCAGCATCAAGGGCTGTTTTATGTATCTCTTTGTCGGGTGGCGTTGCACAGATACCGCAAAGAACAATTTTTTCAATCAGAAATGCATCTGAAGTTCTGAATACAGACCCTGTATTATTGGAGCTTCTTATATTATCGAGTACTACTGTAACAGGGGTTTTACCGGCTTTTTTATACTCTTCTGCCGTAAGGCGTTTCAGCTCGTTTATATGTAATTTCCTCATTTTTTTCATTTTACCACTTTACCTCTTCCCGTCTTACAGCCATTGACATACAACGCGGGCCGCCACCTCCCCGTGCAAGTTCCGATCCTGTAATGGTAATTGCACATTTTTCATTTTCATCAATTCCGATTTTGCCTGATAGGATATCTGATGCATTAACTATTTCAAATCCATTTTTATAAAGTTCTTCAAGAGTATGAATATTCCTTTCATAGCCTATAACTTTACCCGGTGAAAGGGCTAAAAAATTAACTCCACTGTGCCACTGCTCCCTTTCCTGGGTCCACAGGTCCTTTTTTCCTCCACAGTAAACAGGTTTCAGATCAATGCCTGCCTTTTTCAGTGCATGGGGAATATTGGGCTGCTCCTCAATTTTCACTTTACCGTTATCAATTTTAAGGTAAATCGTTCTGTAACGGTTTAATTTGTAAATTATAGGTTCATATACTAAACAACTATCCGTGTTGAGACATGTAAAAACCATATCGAGATGAATAAACGATTCGGGTGTACGGGGTAACTCCTGAACAATTACATGAAAAATCCCGCTATTTTGTCTTTTTAAATTTTCTATGATAAAATCAATACCCCGGGTGCTGGTTCTTACACTGGCACCCATAATATAGATATTATTGCTTATCACCATGCAATCTCCGCCTTCGAGAGTGGATCCCTGATCAAAAGGGAGCCCTTTTTCCGGTTTTGCCGGATTGAATATATTTGCTTCAAATAAACCGGAATACTTAAAAATAGCATCTATTATGATTGTTTCCCGCTCCCTTACCTTATTTGCCATTTTTCCTAAATATATTGAGTTGTTAATCCCCATTGCAGGATCACGGGTAAAAAAAAGGTTATGAAGGGGGCGAAGCATATATTTTTCTTTGCTTAGATAATTTGTAAGATTATTCCGGTCAAGGATTATTCCCTCAATCAGCAATTTTGATAAGTGTGAGGGAGGATATTCCGATAATTTGTTTTCCATTCCGGGAATTCCTTCATGAAAACAGATATCTTTTAACAAAGCAATTTTAACATCTTGTTTTTTAAGTATGCCGGTCAGCATATTTTTAACCTCAAAAACCTTGGTGAATTTTCTCAGCACTCCTGCAAACCGGGCATATTCTTCTGAGGCAATTGAAAGGTTTAATATATCGCTGTACAGTGCTCTTTCCGCATTTTTGGGAGTCATATTTTCTACTTCGGGGCCGGGAGTATGAATTATAACACCTTCTATTCTGCCTATTTCAGAATTTATCGAGACTTGCATCTGTAATTTTTTGTAAAACTAATTCAAAGATATAAACTTTGCTGTTGCAATAATTGAAATTGGTTATCTTAGTTTTCTTTTTTAATGAACAGAGTTTATATAAAAATATTAACAGGTTCTATTCTGGTTTTCTTTTTTTATTTGCAGGGCATCGCTCAAGGCCGGGATTCAGCAAAGATTATGATTGGCATTATTGATAACGGAGACACCATTATTCACCGAAATCTTAAAGAGGTGGTTGTTATGCCGGAGTTAGACTTCAGGAATCCCAGACAGGAAAGAAAATTTCACCGCTATATAGAAAAAGTAAAAAAGGTATATCCTTATGCTAAACTTGCAGGGGAAGTGCTCAGGGAGTATGAGCCCAAATATCTGGCTCTTCAGGATGACCGTGCCAGAAGAAAGATGATGAAGGAATTGGAACAACAATTACTTAGAGAATATAAAGGTGATATTAAAAAGCTTACAATCTCGGAGGGGCGTATTTTATTAAAGTTGATTGATCGCGAAGCAAGGAGAACATCATATGCATTGATTAAAGAGTTCAGAGGCGGGTTCAGTGCATTTTTCTGGCAGAGCATTGCCCGGATTTTTGGCGGCGACCTGAAGGTTGAATATGATCCTTACGGGGAAGATAAAGTACTTGAGCATATTGTGATGCTTATTGAAATAGGATATTATTGACATCTGAATTAAACTCAAACAATTATGAGTGACCTGTTGAGAACTTTTATAGCTTTTAAAGTAAAGCCTGAATCTGAATTGTTGAAAATATTATCACTGTTTAAACAGGAATTAAACGGAGAAAATATCAAATGGGTGGATCCCGGCAATATGCACCTGACATTAAAGTTTCTGGGCGACACTTTGCCCGGACAGGTGAGTCTGATCAGGACTGTTCTGGAAAGAGTTGCCGGTACATTTCCGGTGATCTCTTTTAAGCTGAACGGAGTAGGTTATTTTCAGAGAGGCCGATTTCCCAATGTGATTTTTATAAAAGCAGATAATTCCGAGCTTCTTTGTAAACTGGCGGAAGAGATTGATAATCAGTTGCAAAAATTTGGATTTCCAAAGGAACAAAAAAGATTTAATCCACACCTTACTATTGGCCGTATTAAATACCTGAATGATAAATTTGAATTTAAAAGATTGGTTGAAAGTTATAAATACTATCAATTTCAAAAAGAAATTTGCCGTGAGATTATTTTCTACCGGAGTATTTTGAAACCACAAGGAGCGGAATATAAATCTTTAGCTCAATTTGAACTTCGGTAAAAAGCTGATGCACTTTTGTATATTATTTTCCATTTCCTTTTATACTTACCATAACAGTGTATATAAGTATTTTAAAATCAACATAAAGGGAGATGTTTTTCAAATATAACATATCATAAGGAAGCCGTTCGAGCATCTCATCCAGGTTGGAGGCGTATCCGTATTTTACCTGGCCCCAGGAGGTAATACCCGGGCGAAGCTTGTGCAGGTGGGTATAATAGGGGGCTTCTTTTATAATCTGATCAATATAGTAACGCCTTTCGGGTCTGGGACCAACCAACGACATTTCTCCTTTAATTACATTATAAAATTGCGGTATCTCATCAAGATGTGTTTTTCTTAAAAAGGATCCAACTTTAGTTATTCTTTCATCATTTGCGCACGATAATTTAGGTGTGCCGCTTTCGGCGTTATGAACCATGCTTCTGAGTTTGTATATATTAAATGGTTTGCCAAATCGCCCGATACGCTCCTGTTTATAAATGACCGGCCCTTCTGATGTGGTTTTGATGATTATGGCAAGGATACAGAATAGGGGAAACATTACGATTGAAGCAATAGTTGAAATGGCAATGTCAAGCATTCTTTTTGTTTTCTCCTGCCAGGCAGGCATTATGCCATTGGAAATTTTAATGAGGGGACTGCCATAGATGGCATTCATTTTAACTGTACCGGATAGAAAGTCATAAAGGTCGGGTATTCCCCAAATGGTAACATGTCTGTTTTCGAGTACTGTTAATATATCGCTGATTCTTTCATGATCTTTTGTTTCAAGAGCGATAATTACCTCTTCGATACTGTTTTGTTCAATTATTTTATTCAGATCAGCAGGCTTGCCAAGGTTGGGAAGATATTTTTCCATGATCAGGTTATTGTTGTCTTCCAGCCCGATAAAGCCGGCAAACAGATTGCCCGCAGGGCGTTGCTGACTGATCATTTCATTGTATATTTTTTCTGCTTTCTTGTTACTTCCTATTAAAATTGTATTAAAACCAATTTTTCTCTGATGTATTCTGTGTATCGTACGGGTTGTAAGTATCAGGCGAAACAGATAAGTCAGCCCGAAATGTAAAGCAAGAAGGGTAAAGAACAGTTGATAATAATTTTTATATGAATGGATAAAATCGTCTAATATGAGTACAAAGAAAATTACCACAACCCCAACAACGGAGGTAAGAAAGGTTTGCCCCAACTCTAACAGTCTCGATCTTCGATAGATATTGTCATAAAATCCGGTTATATAGTAGAAAAAAATCCAGACAGGCGGAATAAATGCAAGCCCGAGAAAATATCTTGAAGTAAACTCAACAGGTATTTCAATACCAAACAACTGTGTTTCAATAACCACTTTTCTATATATATAAAACATTGTCCAGCTAAGGGCGGAAGCAATTAAATCTAGTGTTAAATATCTGGCAACCTGCCATTTTCTGTTCATGATTTGCCGGTTATGTTCAGTATGGAAAAATAACGTTATTGTAAATCTTTACATTAAACGAAAACAGATTGAAATTATTGTGGCAAATGTAGCCTAACTGTCGGAGAATTGGGACAATTTTAACTTAATGGAAGTAATATTTTGCAAAACCTTCAGATAGTCATCAATTTCTATTACAGGTTGTTTTTTTGACCGGATATTTTCAATAAAACGATCGAATTCGTCAATGAACTTTTTTTCTGACGGATCAATTTTGGATTCATTACAGGTATAAATTTTGTTTCCGAAATCCATTAAAGCGGAGCAACCGGCAGAACAGGCTTTTATTATATACTCTTTTGAAGAGTGTGATCCTGTATTAAGATTTACAACAACTGCATTTCCATATTCGAGGCGAAGATTAATAAACTCAGGCAATACCGGTGGATTTTTAAAAGAGAGAGCATTTATTTTTCTGAGAGGAGCATTTATTAACTCTTGCAGCAACATTAACAGTCTTGTGAGCAGATCATCTTTACTGAGAATCTCTTTTTTGTAGTAAGTGATGTCCCAATATGCAGGGGGTTTGATATTGTTTTTGATCCACCATATTACAGGATGATTGAATAGGGGATTGGAGAGCTGAAATATTATTCCGGCCTCTTTTACCAGCTCAGCCAGCTCTTCTAATTCACTTTTATTGTAACCTGGATAGCCGGCAGCAAAAATATGCTTGCCTTTTTTAACCGATTTGCAGGTAAGGTTAAAAGGGAGAATAGAGAAATGATTAATTACCAGTATATCCGAACGTTCTATTAGTTCAATACGGTTAAATTCAGGAATTGAAAATCTAAAATCATCTTCAGTCAGTTTAGTTCCGAAAGATGACTTTCCGACAATATGAATTTTTGGGTTTTTCCGAACCAGTTTAACATACGGCTTCAGTAAATTAATATCTCCTATAAATCCCAGATTAAGCATAATATTACAAATATAAGATTCAGTTTAGTTGTAAATTGAGTTGCAGATATTAATTTATCAACTTTATATGTTAATATTGTATAAATTGGAGATTGGATTTTTTTTAAAAGTAAATTTATTTTTGTTGAGTAATTGACTTGATAATGATGCTAAATGATGATCCCAGATATCACGGGATGAGAAAAAGATTAATTGAAGGATTGAGGATCAAAGGAATAAAAGATGAAAATGTTTTATCGGCTATTGGAAAAGTGCCAAGGCATCTTTTTATGGAAAGTTCATTTTTAAATTTTGCCTATAAAGACCGGGCTTTTCCTATCGGATCAGGGCAGACTATTTCACAACCATATACAGTTGCTGTTCAGACCCAGCTGTTGGAGGTGAAGAGAGGTGATAAAATCTTGGAAGTTGGCACCGGATCAGGTTATCAGACAGCTGTTTTATCAGAGATAGGAGCCAGAGTATATACAGTGGAGCGACAAAAAGAGTTGTTTTTAAAAGCACAGTCATTTTTACCTGAAATAGGTTATCATCCTGCTTGTTTTTTTGGAGACGGGCACCTGGGATTGCCGGGTTTTGCACCATTTGATAAAATATTGGTGACTGCAGGAGCCCCATCTGTACCGGAGGCACTGAAAGAGCAACTGAAAATTGGCGGCAGGCTTGTAATACCCGTGGGAGGCGACAACAGACAGGAGATGATGGTAATTATACGTATTTCTGAAGAGGAGTACCGGAGTGAAAAACATGGAGGTTTTGTTTTTGTTCCATTGTTAAAAGGCACTGTAAATTAATAAATATGATAAGTATAAAAAAGTTTACCGTAAACCCGTTGCAGGAGAACTCATTTGTGGTATATGATGAGAGCAGTGAGTGTATTTTTGTTGATCCCGGGTTTTATTTTCCGGAGGAGCGGGAGAAAGTAAAAAGATATATCCTGGAGCATAATTTAAAGCCTCTATTTATAGCTAATACACATTGTCATTTTGATCATATATTAGGTGTTGAATTTGTGCGCAGGGAGTATGGTATCGATTTTTTGACTCACAGGGATGATGCATTTTGGGTTGAGGCCGCAATTGAGCAGGGAGAAATGTTTGGTTTTCAAATAGAAGCAGTAGGAGAGCCTGATGCCTTTTTTGGGGAAAATGATCTGATTGAATTTGGTAATTCCTCATTAAGGGTGATTCATATCCCCGGACATTCTCCCGGACATGTTGTTTTTTATTCTGAAGCTGATAAGATACTCTTATCAGGTGATATTATCTTTAAAGGAAGTATTGGCCGTACTGATCTGCCCGGCGGTAACTTTAACCAGCTGGTTTCCGGTATTCATGATAAATTATTTACCCTTCCTGCCGATGTTAATATTTTATGCGGTCACGGGCCATCAACAACCATAGGTTTCGAAAAATTATCCAATCCGTTTCTTACTTGAATTAAAATAATAATTACCTGTTCATCTTTTTTGTTACAATTAAATAAAAATTAATACAGATGTTTAACGACCTTTTTATATCACGTCATATTGGTCCGGGAGAAGAGGAAGTTGATGAAATGCTGAAGTTCATAGGTGCCGGTTCTATTGAAGAATTAATATTACGGACTATACCTTCTGAGATCAGATTAAATGAGCCGCTTAAATTAACTAAGGGAATAACAGAGCAATGTTACTTCAGGAAAATTCAAAATCTGGCTGCTTTGAATAAAGTGTTTAATACATATATAGGAATGGGGTACTATAATACTTTTACCCCGGCAGTTATTTTGCGTAATGTTCTTGAAAATCCTGTTTGGTATACCTCTTATACTCCTTACCAGGCTGAAATTTCCCAGGGAAGGCTTGAGGCCCTTTTAAATTTTCAGACAATGGTATGTGAGCTGACCTCGATGGAAGTAGCTAATGCATCTCTTCTTGATGAGGCTACGGCAGCTGCTGAAGCAATGAATATGATGTATAATCTTCGTTCCAGGTTCATGGTTAAGGCCGGAGCAAATAAATTGTTGGCAGACAAAAATATATGGCCTCAAACCCTTGATGTGTTAGCTGCCCGTGCAATACCGGCGGGTATTGAATTGAAGGTATTGTCAAAAGAAGATTTTGATTTTAACGACGATCTGTTTGGTGTTATGGTTCAGTATCCTGATTCAAATGGAGAGGTTGCTGATTTTTCCGAAATTGTAAAAAATGCACATGATAAAGATATAAAGGTGGCAGTTGCATGTGATCTCCTTTCACTTGTACTGTTAACTCCCCCGGGAGAGTGGGGAGCTGATATTGTTTTTGGAAGCAGCCAGCGTTTTGGCATACCAATGGGGTATGGCGGACCTCATGCTGCCTTTTTTTCTACCAAAGATGAGTTTAAGAGGAGTATGCCGGGCCGGATTATCGGGGTTTCCAGAGATGCTCACAATAACCGGGCATTACGAATGGCTCTTCAGACCCGTGAGCAGCATATAAAAAGAGAAAAAGCAACATCCAACATCTGTACGGCTCAGGCTTTACTTGCAACAATGGCCGGCTTTTTCGGGGTTTATCATGGTAGAGAAGGGTTGCAAAGAATTGCCCGCCGTATCCATAATATTACTGCCTTTCTAAGTAATGAGTTGGAGAAGTTGGGATATAAACAATTAAATGTTAATTTTTTTGATACTATCAGGCTTGAGCTGCCCCAATATGTTAGAAGAGAAGAGATAGAGTGGCTTTCTCTTGAGAAGGAGATGAATTTTCGTTATTTTGATAATGGCGATATCGGATTAAGTATAGATGAAACCACCAATTGCGGGGATTTAGCATTGATAGTTGAGATTTTTGCTAAAGCAGCAAATAAAAAACGGCCTGTTTTGAAAGAGTGTCCCGGGAGGTTTGAAATAGATTCAAAATTCAAAAGGATATCTGACTTTATGCAGCAGGAGGTGTTTAGGCTCTACCGTTCTGAGACGGAGATGTTGAGATATATTAAAAAATTAGAAAGGAAAGATATTTCTCTGGCACATTCGATGATCTCTTTGGGATCTTGCACAATGAAACTGAATGCAGCCGTTGAAATGTTACCGCTCAGCTGGACAGAGTTTAATGGTATACACCCTTTTGTGCCAAAAAATCAGGCTCACGGTTACCATGAGATGATGGAAGAGCTGCGCCGCGATCTTGCTGAGATCACCGGAATGGCTGATGTCAGTCTTATGCCTAATTCAGGGGCAGCCGGTGAATATACCGGGCTGATGATTATAAGAGAGTACCATAAAAGTCGTGGGGAAGGAGATCGCAATATAACATTGATCCCTTCTTCTGCCCATGGGACTAATCCTGCCAGTGCGGTAATGGCAGGTATGAATGTTGTTATTGTGAATTGTGATGAAAAAGGTAATATAGATATTGAAGATTTTCGGATGAAAGCTGAGGAGAACAGTAAGTTTCTTGCTGCCGTAATGATTACTTATCCTTCAACACATGGAGTTTTTGAGTCTTCCGTGGTTGAGATTTGTCAAATAACTCACCGAAACGGAGGCCAGGTGTATATGGATGGGGCAAATATGAATGCAATGGCAGGTTTGTCGTCACCGGGATTAATCGGAGCAGATGTTTGTCATTTAAATCTTCATAAGACATTTGCCATTCCTCATGGTGGCGGAGGACCCGGTGTGGGGCCTGTTGCCGTTGCCGGTCATTTGGTAAAATTTTTACCTTCCCATTCTGTTATGAATAGCGGGCATGCAGGGATCAATGCTGTTTCTGCAGCACCATGGGGAAGTGCTTTGGTTTTGCCCGTAACATACGGATATATTAAAATGATGGGAGCAGAAGGATTAACCAAAGCTTCATCTATTGCTATATTAAATGCAAATTATATTGCAAAAGCACTTGAAAATAACTATGGTATTTTATATACCGGGGAAAACGGTTACGTTGGCCATGAGTTTATATTGGAATGCAGACATTTTAAATCTACTGCGGGAATTACTGAAGAGGATATAGCTAAGAGATTGATGGATTTTGGTTTTCATGCACCCACACTTTCATTTCCGGTTCATGGCACACTTATGGTTGAGCCGACCGAAAGTGAATCAAAACAGGAACTGGACAGGTTTATCGATGCATTAAATGTTATTTACCATGAGATTAAGGAAATTGAAAATGGCAGATATGACAGAGAAGATAATGTTCTCAGGAATGCTCCCCATACTGCAGAATGTGTGAGTTCAGACAGGTGGGAGCATAAATATTCAAGACAAAAAGCTGCATTTCCGGCAGGTTGGGTAAGAGATAATAAATTTTGGGTGCCGGTTGGAAGGGTTGATAATGCATGGGGCGACAGAAATTTGATTTGCACCTGGCGATAAACGCAGATTGCCGATGTTATAAATAAGTTATTGTGTGATTGTTATATACAAAAATAACTTTTTTGAATAATGATAGTATTTCCAAATGCCAAAATAAATATCGGATTGAATATTGTTTTTAAAAGAAGTGACGGATATCATGATCTTGAGACTCTCTTTTACCCGTTACCTTTTACAGATGCTTTAGAAATGGCAGAAACCGGGAAAACAGGATTAACCATTTCGGGTGTCCATATTGATGGAGATACAGATAATAATCTTGTTTTAAAGGCTTTTAATCTTTTGAGAAAAGATTTTGAGTTGCCTGCAGTTCAATTTCATCTGCATAAGGTTATTCCACCGGGCAGGGGGCTTGGCGGAGGGAGTTCAAACGGAGCCTTCACGCTTATGATGCTAAATGAATATTTCCGGCTTGGACTTACTACGGAAGTTTTGTCAGCTTATGCTGCAATATTGGGTGCAGACTGCCCTTTTTTTATCAATAACAAGCCTATGCTTGCAGAAGGGAGAGGTGACCGGCTGACTTTCATAGATTTAGATATTTCAGACTACCATATTGTTGTCCTTGACCCGGGATGTTTTGTTTCTACCGGGGAAGCATATAAAAAGGTAGTTCCTTCAAAGCCCCATGCTTGTTTAAAAGATATTGCAGATATTCCTGTTGAACAATGGAGAAGTGTGGTTGTTAATGATTTTGAAATTTCTCTCTTTGAAAAATTTCCAATAATTAAAAAATACAAAGAGATACTTTATGAATCGGGGGCACTTTATGCCGCCATGTCGGGCAGCGGGTCATCACTATATGGTATTTTTCGTCAGTTGCCACAGAATCTTGAAAAAATAATACCGAAAGGTATCTTATTTACCGTTTAAAACCGCATGTTTACCGAGATTTCTGTTTGATTTACATAATTATGTTATTTTCTATCATTGAAAGGTACAACCTTTGCTCCGGTTATATGTTTATTAGTATAAACTAAAGAAAGACGTAACGATAAATTATGGAACCATGAAAACAAGAATTGATAAATTTAGCCGGATTGTTTTTACAACTTTGTTTGTTGTATTATTATCGGCAGCAAATATAAATGTTGCCGGGGCAGAGATAAGTGCAGCCGGAGAGCTGGAGCGTGTGGCAGAGATCAGGCTGGTTTTGGAGGATTGGATGGTTAATGATAAGTATTGGGAAGTAAAAAACAGTGCTGGTACTGTCCGGATTGAAACAGAGCCTCTTTTTGAGATTGAGGATTGGATGATTAATGAGAGCAAATGGGGTTTTGATCTGAGAAAAAATATAATTGTTCCGGATGAAAAGAATTTAAAAGTTGAAGATTGGATGATTAATAATAATTTGTGGAATTAGAAGAGGTAGTAAATAACGCGATTGGTTTAATCAGACCCGGAGAGGCCATCTATATGAATGGCCTCTCTTTTTTAGCGATTTGTTATTTTGTGAAGATTATCTGTTGAACTTAATTTTTCGGCCCTT
>CAZLZJ010000017.1:31350-40158 GCA_964563975.1 uncultured Prolixibacteraceae bacterium | reverse complement strand
AAACCACAACAAAATCCTCCATATGCTAAGATGCGAAAAGTAGCTGATGATGTTGCCCGCGAAGTATTCCGTGTACATAATAAGATCAAATTTCACGACTGGGTTCCTCTTCATGCAACTGCAGAAGATCTTACCCTTAACGTAAGAAAACCTGATAAGCAACTGATCAAACGGTCTGAAGAGGTACTGAAACGTCCGGAAACAGTTAAGCCTGTTCACAGACTTGAAGGGGCTTATGCCGAAAAAGTACTTGCAATGCTTGACTGGCCAGAGCAGGTTGATATTGTAATACAAACCTTTAGAATAGGGGATCTTGGTGTTGCTGCAATACCATTTGAAACCTTTGCGGAAACCGGACTGGAAATTAAAGCATCCAGCCCTTACGAAACAACTTTTGTTATCGAACTTGCCAATGGATGTTACAGTTATCTGCCTACTCCGGAGCAGCATGAACTGGGTGGCTATGAAACCTGGCTAAGTACCAGTAAAGTAGAAAAGGAAGCAACACGTAAAATTGTTGCAACCATCCTCAGCCAGTTCAGAAGTATGAAATAAATTATTTAAAAAAGGCGCAATTCAAATTGCGCCTTTTTTAAACTGTTGAAAATCAGAAGGAGTAATACCTTTTATTTTTTTAAACTGACGATTAAAATTAGAAAGATTCTCAAAACCGGATTCATAAGCAATCTCCGAAATACTTTTTGTTGCATCTATCAAAAGTTTGCAAGCATAACCAATGCGGACATTCATCAAATAACTTTTAAAAGACATCCGGTAAGTATGTATAAAGGCATTATAAAAAGTTGTATTTGACATATTTGTAATATTAAGAAGATCTTTAACCTGAATCCGTTTTTGAAAATTTTGAAGTATATGCTGCAGTGCCTTTTGCATCGGACCATTATTCTTTAACCAAAATGTTTCCAAAAAGGAGGAGCTTGATAAAGGATTCAGCTCATTTGTTGTTGCCAATATTTTAAAAATAGTTAAAAGAGAGTAAAGCTGCTCTGTATCATTCATCTTCACCATCCTGTTCATAATTGAAACTATCTGTTTTTTACAGCTTCCGTAAACCTCAAAGCCTCTTGATGATTTTAATAAAAAATCTTTAAGTGGCTTATTCTCCCGAATTTCAAAAAAGCTATCACCTAAAAAATTATATACGAACTGAATCACAATGCCCTCTCCCGTAAATTCATTCTTCTCATTAAAATATTCATCGTCGCAGCACCACTCATGGGGCGTATCTGAGCCGATAAAAACCAAATCATTCTCCTCAAAACGATCAATATGATCACCAACCATCCTCTTCCCTTTTCCCTTCTTAATAAGTACAAACTCATATTCAGGATGCCTGTGCCACGGAGAAAATGGCTTTTTCTCATGATAAACAATAAAAGATTTATCAGGATCTTTAAATAATCTTATTTCAGATACCTTCATTTTTTAAGTTTTTTTATGGTATGAATATACATAATTATATTGTATAATGACTTTTTTGTATAATCTTAACTGAAGAAAAGTATCATTAATCCAAAGATTAGTATTATCTTTAATTTTAATATTTTATGGGGCATAATTATTAAAATTTTAATTTTACATTTTGATAAAATACCCATAGTTAAATTTTTAATAATTAAATAATTTTAAAAATGAAAAATACTAATGTTATAATCCGTAATCTCGGATTAATTTTTGTTTTAATTATTTTAACTGCAAGCCAGTATATTAGTGCAAATTCCCTGTCCGGACAAAAATCCGCCGGCGATGAGGGAAAAGTATTTCGCGCAGGCGCTGCTACCAGTAATATTACCCCCTTTCTTGGTGGAGGAATAATTGGAGGATGGGGCACACCCGAGGCAACGCATATTCACGACGAATTACATGCCAGGTGCCTTGCTCTGGACGATGGATCAACCAAGCTTGTATTTATTGTTGCTGATCTTTTGGGAATAGATCAGGATGTAACAGAAGAAGCTAAAAAGATCATTGAAAGCGAAACGGGTATCCCTGTTGCAAATGTGGTTATCTCGGCAATCCACACTCATTCCGCAACAAGTGCAATGGGTGAAGGAAATATTCGCAGAAGATGGCATCATGGAGAACCATTTGATGAATACCAAAATTTTGTAATAAGAAGATTTGCTGATGTTGCAAGGATTGCAATCAATAATCTGGAACCTGCACGCATTGGCTGGGGAACAGGAAATGTACCTGAACATGTATTTGTCCGCCGGTGGTATATGAAACAAGATGCAAATGTACCAAATCCATTTGGAGGGCAAGACAGGGTACAGATGAACCCGGGAGTAAGTAATACCGGTAAAGACAGACCGGCAGGAGATACTGACCCGGAGGTTACCTTTGTATCAGTTCAGTCGAAAGAGGGTAAGCCTATCGGACTTCTTGCAAATTATTCACTTCACTATGTAGGCGGAGTAAGAGGAGGGCATATATCTGCCGACTATTTTGCTCTATTTGCCGACCGTATTCAGGAACTGCTGAAAGCAGACCGCCAGGATCCTCCTTTTGTCGGAATAATGTCGAACGGAACTTCCGGAAATGTAAATAATGTTAATTATGGCGGTACGGGCGAAAGACATGCTCCTTACGAAAAAATGCGTATTGTGGCTGACGATGTTGCCAGAGAAGTATTTAGAGTGCATAATAAAATTGAATTTCACGACTGGGTTCCATTAGCTGCAGCATCTGAAAGATTGACCCTTGCTGTTCGTAAACCGGATGCTGAAACATTAAAAAAAGCAAAAGAATCACTTAATAAACCGGAATCGGCTAAATTGGTTCACGCTCATGAAAAGGTCTATGCAGAAAGAATTCTCTATTTTGCCGACTGGCCTGACCAGATGGATGTAGTTCTTCAGGCATTTAAAATAGGAGACCTGGGAATTGCCACATCGCCTTTTGAAACATTTACCGATACAGGATTGAAAATTAAAAAGAACAGCCCGTTTAAGACAACATTTACCATCGAGCTGGCAAACGGGTATCATGGTTATCTGCCCACACCCGAACAGCATGAACTCGGAGGATACGAAACATGGCTGACTACTAGTCGTGTGGAAAAAAATGCCTCAACAAAACTGGAAAATAAATTATTGGAGATGCTCTCTTCTCTTAAATAGCTTAAAAAACTTTAAACCGGTAAAATTATCAAAATGTCTGACCGAAGAAATTTCATTAAACAAATAACTGCTGCCGGTATAGCCGGCAGCATCCCTGCTGATGCAATATCAAAAAGCATGACTCTGTTTTCAGACACCATGCAAAATAGCAGAAGCCTCTATATCGGATGGGCTGTTGCTGATATCACTCCGCAAAAACCGGTTGCCCTGATCGGCAATACGGGAAAAACAATATCCGAATCTGTTATGGATCCTCTCAAAGCAGTTGTTCTTGCCATTGAAGCTAAAAGTACTAACGAGCAAGCAATTATGGTATCCTGTGATCTGTTGTTTATCAGGAGGCAAACCCAACAAAAATTACAAAGTTTAATCAAAAGCAGGCTTCCCGACTTTGATTCTTCAAAATTATTTATGAACGCTATACATACACATGCAGGTCCGGGTGTTATTGATGGAGAATTTTTCGGAATGTATGATGTGAGCGGAGATGAAGGAGTAATGAAACCTTCAGAGTATGAAGAATTCCTGATCAGGCAAATAATTGAGGCAGTGGTTAAAGCATGGAAAAGCAAGCAAGAGGGGGGCTTTTCCTGGGGGCTTGGGAATGCCGTACTGGGGCATAACAGAAGAACAGTACAGTTTGATGGAACTTCCAGAATGTATGGCGTTAATGATCCCGGATTTTATCACTATGAAGGAACCCAGGATGACAGGGCCCAGTTTTTGTTTTTCTGGGATAAAAATAAAAATCTTACCGGAATACTGATCAATACAGTTGCCACTGCACAAGCCGGTGGTACAGGAAAAAATATATCCCCCGATTTTTATCATGATGTAAGGGAAAACCTCAGAAAAAAATATGGTGATAATATATTTGTGTTTATTCAGGTTGGAGCAGGTGGTGATATAACTCCTGTTGCACATGAATTTACATATAGAAGAGCTGAATCTGAAATGCTGAAAAGAAAAGGATTAACATTTAAACAGGAACTTGCAAACAGATTGTCAAATGCTGTGGAAGAAGTGATGCCCTGGGTGAAAGATTATATCGAATATAACCCTGTTTTTAAGCATAGAGTGGTGAATGTGGAAATTCCGGTTAAAGATCCTCCGGATAACCCTTTTTATATGGTCGATCATGTTAACCCTGCAGAGTTCCACGTATTGAGACTTGGAGATATTGCCATAGCCTCCAACCCTTTTGAGCTGTTTATTGACTATGGCATTCTGATAAAAGCGCAAAGCAAGGCCATACTTACATTTCTTGTTCAATTATCCTGTCATCACAGCGGTTACCTGCCTACCAAAAGAGCGGAAAAAGGCGGGGGATACAGCTCAGACAAGTATCTTGTAGGAGAAAAAGGGGGGTTAGTGCTGGTAAAAGAGACAGTGAAAGAGATCAATAAATTGTGGGATTAACTTTTTTAAATCTAAAAAAACTGATAAAATGATTTTAGTAAGTTGCAAAAAAATTATTCTTAAACCCATAAAACTGACACTTAGCTTAACTTTGATATTTTTAATTATCGGCAGTTGCAGTACCGGTGATCAATCATCCGAAAGGCATACCGCTTCAAATCCTTTTAAAATAGGTATCGGACTTGGAGAGATAACGCCTGAAGTCGGATCTCCGCACTACAGGGGAGTTAGCACCGGTGTTGATTCCCCGCTCTTTGCAAAAGCAATAGTTTTCAGCCAGGGTGATACAAAGGCTGCCCTTGTTTTATGCGACCTGATAAGAATAACACGTGAATTAAGCTGCATTGTTAAAGAGCGTGCCTCAAAAGAGACCGGCATCCCTTTTCAAAATATAAGCATCACTGCTTCTCATATTCATACAGGACCCCGGTATATGTATGAATTGCAGGAGTATTCCGACAGGCTTAACAAAGGAGAACTTACCGAAGAAGATAAATCAAGCTATCTGACCGGAATCATTGACGGACTGACCAATGCTATAATAACAGCAAACAACCGGCTTGAAGAGACAGAATTTGTGTCAGGAATTGGCCGGGCACACGGACTGTCATTTAATCGAAGATTTCTTATGACAAATGGTCGCGTGCGTTTTAATCCGGGTGTTCTCAATCCCAAAATTGTAAAACCGGCCGGACCTATAGATCCGGATGTACATTTTATACTGTTCAAAAATACGGGAGAAACTGAATATAACTCATCTCTTACAGTTTTTGCAAATCATCCCGACACATACGGTGGAAATAACTACTGTGCCGATTACCCATATTTTCTGCAACAAAATATGAAAGAGATATTTGGAGAGCATTTTATTTCACTGTTTGGAAACGGAACATGCGGAAATCTTAACCATATTGATGTCACAAAAAGCAGGCAGGCAACAGAAAAAGGGATGATCACAAAAAAGATTGGTGCAGTTCTGGCAGAAACAGTTAAAAATAATTTAAATAACACAACACCGGGCGCTCCCGATCTGGAAGTAATATCAAAAACATTATATCTCCCTCTTCAGGATTATACCCGCGAAGAGTATGAGTGGGCATTGAATAAAGATGCTCCCCCGCTTTATCCTGACAGAGAATGGATAGTGGGCAGAAGAAGAACAAAAATTCTTTCGCTTGAACTGTACAGAAAAAGAGAAGCCATTGCGCCTGCTGTTTCAGGCGAACCCTGGAGGCTGCCTGTTGAATTGCACTTATTCAGGCTTGACTCCCGAAATGCAATTATAACTTTACCGGGAGAGGTATTTGTAGAACTGGGGCTCGAAATAAAAAAGCATTCTCCATTTGAAAATACTATGGTAATAGAAATGGCAAATATTAATATTCACTACGTACCGGATCTGAAAGGGTTTGCTGAAGATGATTATGAAGCAATGAACAGTCGTCTTGCACCCGGGTCAGGTGAAAAAATGGTAGAAGAGGCTTTAAATATGCTGAATCAGTCGTATGAAAAATATCAGTAAATAAATAAAAACAAAAATTACCAAAATGAGAAGAACCTTTTTCAGCTTACTCCCGGCATTATGTTTAGGAGTACTTTTAAGTTGCGGAACGGGCGGAACAGATAGCACTGAAAACACTGAAAGCACCCAACCTAAAGGAAAATTAAATGTGGGCGTAGTGCAAGCCGACATGACACCGCCCATTGGATATAAAGTGCATAAAATAACCAGTGACGGAGTTTGGGACCCTCTCGACATAAAAACAATAGTTATGGATCAGGGTAATTGCCGGGCAGCATTAGTGCTGGCAGACCTCTTTTTTATGCCTCAGACACTTTCAGAGACAGTAAGAAAACTTGCCTCTGAAAAAACAGGAATACCCTTATCAAACATATGTGTAGCTGCAACCCATACACACGCTGATCCTACCTGCTATGAGGAGGTAGAAGCCTATGTGCAAAAGATGAATGCAGGCAATCTGCCGGCTTCCGGTGAAGACTCCTATGCAGGTTTGTTAATCGAAAAAATGGTTAACTCGGTTGTTGATGCACAGTCAAAATTGCAACCTGTTAATCTTAAATCAGGAGTAATCAATATTGAGGGCATATCCTTCAACAGAAGACACCTGATGAAAGACGGGCAGGTAATTATGAACGGAGGTTTTTTAAACCCCGATATTATCAGAGCTGTGGGCCCTGTTGATCCCGGGCTTGGAATAGTTCTGTTTAACAGCGAATCAGACGGAAAAACCATTGCATCATTTTCAACATTTGCCATACAACTGGCCACCATCGGCGATAACAATACAAAATTCAGCAGTGGCTTTCCACATTTCATGGAACAAACATTACAAGGTCAGTTTGGCAAAGGATTTATTTCTGTATTTGGCGAGGGTCCTTCAGCAGATGTAAATCATTGGGATATCACAAAACCCGGGCCTCAGGTGGGTTATAAAGAATCATCCGAGCCGGTGGGCCGGAAAATAGGTGAAACAATGTTGCAAAATTTATCTCTTCTGAAAGAGGGAGATGCCTCTCTTGCTGTTATCAGCAAAACAATTAATGTTCCTTTGCAAACTTATAACAATATGGATTTGGAATGGGCAAAAAGTTATTCCGATCCGGAAGCATCTCCTATCTTAATGGCAAGAGCCAGAAAAGTACTCTCGCTCGAAAAGCTGAGAAAAAAATATGGCGATACTCTGCCAATGGAAATACAGGTATTCCGGTTCAACAACCATACAGCAACTGTTGCTCTCCCGGGGCAGCTTTTTGTTGAACTGGCATTAGAGATCAAAAAAGCCTCTCCTTTTGAATCAACAATAGTGTTGACCCTGGCAAATAGTCATGAAGAGTGTATTCCTCTCAGGAAAGCATATCCTGAGGGAAGCTATGAAATCATCTATTCGTTAGTTGAATCCGGCGGAGGAGAAATGATTACAGATACTGCTATATCATTATTAAAAGAGCTGAAAAGCAGATAAAAAATATAATTAATTTTTTACAACTATAAATAACAATTCTAAATTTAATCTATTATGTCAGAAAAATTAGCAATTCATGGTGGCCCAAAAACAGTAACCAGTAAAATGGTTGGCTGGCCAAATTTCAGTGAAGAAGCCATTAAAGGCGTGGAAGAGGTATTACGCTCAGGAAAAGTAAATTACTGGACAGGACCGAAAGGCAGGGAGTTTGAAGAAAAGTTTGCTGCATGGCAAGGCAGTAAATATGCAATCAGCGTAGCTAATGGAACAGCAGCATTGCATGTAGCGCTTAACTCATTAGGCATTGGCCCGGGCGATGAGGTAATCGTTCCCAGCTATACATTCATTGCTTCAAGTTTTTCAGTTGTGCAGGCAGGAGCTGTTCCACGCTTTGCAGATGTTAACCGCGAAGATCATTGCATAAGTATAGAATCAGCCGAAAAACTTGTAAATGAAAGAACAAAAGCAATTATGATTGTCCACCTGTATGGTAATGTGTGCGATATGGATAAGGTAAATGCTTTTGCAAAAAAACACAATCTTTTTGTAATTGAAGATAATGCCGAAGCATACGGCGGTTCATTCAAAGGAAAAAAGACCGGCTCTCTCGGGGATATAGCAGGATGCAGTTTTTGCCAGAATAAAACCTTCACTACAGGTGGAGAAGGAGGTATGGTAACTACAGACAACGAGGAGTATGCATGGCTTGCCCGCAGTTTCCGCGATCACGGATACGATGTTAAAGCACGGCTCAGTCTGCTCGAACTGGAACAAAAACTACCTTATATCCATAATATGGTAGGCTTTAACTATCGCATGACTGAAATGCAGTCAGCAATCGGTATAGCTGAGCTTGAAAGGATCGACAACTGGAATATGCCCAACAGGATCCGCAATGCAAATATCATTATCGACCAAATTAAAGACCTGCCGCAGGTACTTTATAAACCAATTGACACCGAAACCCGTAAAAACGGATGGTATGTAATGGCTTTCTCTCTTGATATCGAAAATATGACTTGCGATATTAAGCAGTTTGTTGACGCAGCTGTTGCTGAAGGAGCTGTTGTTTGGAAAGTTTTCTGGCCACAATGTCACGTTGAAACTGCTTTCCAGAAACATATTGCATTCGGTAAAAGCGGCTTCCCGTTCAAATCAAAAGAGTATGTCAATCCTGCAAGTGTTGACTATTCAAATGTTGATGTTCCCAATGCTCTCTGGCATGAATCTCATACATTTACTTGTTTTGCATTTCCTACTTT
>CAZLZJ010000017.1:0-31250 GCA_964563975.1 uncultured Prolixibacteraceae bacterium | reverse complement strand
CCAATGCTCTCTGGCATGAATCTCATACATTTACTTGTTTTGCATTTCCTACTTTTACAGAAGAAAATTGCGAACAGATCGGTCAAGCTTTAAGAAAAGTTATTTTAGCATACTCTAAATAATCAGGTTCTGATAAACCTGAAAGAAAGTTCTATATAAAGAGTTCCGCGGGGCAATCCTGATCTGAAAGTACAAGACTGATTATCAAATCAATGCATAAACAAATGCTTTCAGAAGGATTGCTGCGCGGAAATTTTAATAAAAAATAAAAAAAAGATCATGGAAAAAATTATAAAATGGGGAGTAATTGGATCAGGCGGAATTGCCAGAAGAAGAACCATACCCGAAGGATTGACTAAAGCTGAAAATGCAAAACTTATTTCAGTTTTTGACATAAACACCGAAGCCAATAATGCTGTTGCCAAAGAGTTTGATGCAGTAGCTTCGGAAAGTATGGATGCATTGCTGAAAAGTGATATTGATGCAGTATATATAGCTTCTCCGGTAAATCTTCATCTCGAACAGGTGATAGCCTGCGCAAAAGCAAAAAAACATATACTATGTGAAAAACCTTTAGGATTAACAGTTGCAGAAGCCGAAAAAATGGCAGATGTTTGCAAAAAAGAGGGGGTAAAGCTTGGAACAGGACTGATGATGAGATTCCTGGCACAGCATCAGGAAGCTCTTAAAATAATTAAAGATGGTAAACTGGGCAAACCTGTATATGGAAGAGCCCAACTATCGTGCTGGTACCCGCCAATCGAAGGGGCATGGAGACAGAACCCCTCTTTGGGGGGAGGTGGTTCTTTGATGGATATGGGCAGCCATTGTATAGACCTGCTTGAAATGTTTTTTGGCAAAATAAAAAAATTAAGCTGCTTCATAAATAATTCAGTTCATCCGTATGAAGCTGAAGACAGTGCAATCGTGTCTCTTATATTTGAAAGCGGGGCAATGGCAACTGTTGATGCATATTTTTGCATTCCTGACAATAGCAGCAAAAACGTATTAGAGCTATATGGCTCCAATGGAAGCATCCTTGCAAAAGGAACTATCGGGCAAGGTGAATCAGGTGAAATGACAGCCTTCCTCGAAGGGGGCAGTTCAGGCTATGATGCTGCACAAGTCAGATCCGAATCAGGTGGCATTGTTATTAACCCTGCACCTGTTAATACATACCGTGCTGAAATTGAAGAGTTCAGCAGTGCCATCATAGAAGACAGAGAACCTTCTAATAATGAAAAAATTGGCATAGCCAGCCAAAAAATACTTGAAGCTTGTTATAAAGCTGCAAAAACAGGTGAGATAATAAACGTTGAATACTAAAATAAAATGAGAAAAAAAGTATTAGCTGTATTTGCTCATCCCGATGATGTTGAAATAATGTGTGCAGGTACATTATCCCTGTTAAAAAAAAGAGGCTGGGAAGTTCATATTGCAACCATGGCGCCGGGTGATAAAGGAACTGCCGTAAATACAAGAGAGGAGATTAGCGCAATCAGAAAAGCAGAAGCCAAAGAAGCTGCCGGATTGATAGGAGCCCATTATCATTGTCTTGAATTTGAGGATGTTTATATTTTTTACAACAGAGTTACTATCAATGCAGTAACAACTCTTCTCCGGATTGTAAAGCCTTCAATAGTATTTACAGCCAGTCCGCAGGATTATATGGTAGACCATGAGATGACCAGTAAAATAGTCCTTACATCTTGTTTTGCATGTGGTGTAAGAAATATGGAAGTTTGTGAAGAACCTTTTGAACCTGTCCCCTATCTCTATTACAGCGACCCGATGGAAGGTAAAGATATTCTGGGCAATCCGGTTATTCCAAAAATGTATGTTGACATTACTGAAGAGATGCCAGTTAAGGAAAAAATGCTTGGCTGTCATGCAAGCCAACGTAACTGGTTGCTTGAACACCATAAAATGGATGAGTATATTCTTGCAATGAAGCGATTCTCCGAATTAAGGGGAGAAGAGATAAACGTAACCTATGCCGAAGGGTTCAGACAACACTTAGGCCATGGTTTTAGTCAGGATAATATTCTGCAAAGTATTTTAGAAGACAAACTATTAATCAAGTAATATTTATTCAAACTTTAAAAAATATATTATGGCACGAAAAATTAGTATGCTGGTACCGGATTGGTGGGATTTTACCACTCTGGATGATGAACTGTTAAATGATGCGGCAAGGCTTACGAAAGAGGATATGATAGCTCTTTCCAGGGATGGGTTTAAAGTTGTATTTTATGATACACTCGAAGACTTTTACTTAGCTGAAGCATTGGAGTATATTACTGCATGGAGGCAAGCTACAGCAGACCAGCCTGTAGGTATTTGCGGACCAATCGGACCGACGGAGCAGTTACCGCTTGTTGCAAGAATGGTTAATGAACTTGAACTGGACCTGTCGAATGCCCACTTCTGGAGTATGGACGAATGGTATGTTGATGGAAAAGAAATTGATCCCAACCATCCCATCTCTTTTGAAAGAGCAGTTAATGAACTATGTTTCAACAAGATCAAAAAAGAGCTGCAGATGCCCAAATCTAATTTGCATTTCCCAAAGGCTGATACTACCGATTACATTAAATCGTGGGACAGCGGAATAAGGTGTGCGGTTATGCAAGGCGGCCAGGGTGATACAAAACACTGGGCATTCAATGATCCTGTAAAAAGGGAAGGCAAATACAAAGATGAGCCTCCGACACCCGAAGAGTACAAAAAGCTTGGCACACGCTTGGTAGATCTACATCCCGTAACCTGTATGCAAAATGCACGTACAAGTGCCGGTGGTGTGGTTACAGGAATACCGGTACAGGCAATCACAGTTGGCCCTGTTGAAACATGGAAAACAGAAAAAGTTTCTATATGGCAGGCAGGAACACATGATAATCCATTCGGACAAAGGTTGACAGCACTGATGATAGGCAAAAAAATTATGGACTCGTCTGTGCCAATGTCACTCCTTGCTGATCATCCGAATGTGCAATTTAACTACTATACCGGTGGATTGGGAGTTTGCGATACAGAGATGCATTAATTATTTAATGTACCAATCTATTTAGTTTTTAATAATTCCTTCTGTCAGGAGTAATTACCTGACAGAGGAGTTATATTTATATTTTTGTTCAACTGAACAAAAGTGTTAATATGCCAAAATATATGAGTATAAATAAAAAAATTACAATCTCAGTAACAGGCTGTTGTTTGGTTGACAGACTATACAACAATATCTCCTTCACAGATCCTTCAATTTCCCGCTATATTTCAAAAAACAGAGCAGATGGGGGGTTAAACCCGGGACACTTAGTGTTTAAAGAAGAATTCGAGAAATTTTGCAATGAGGATTTTTCTCAGGCTCTCGAAAATATTACAAAAGGAAAAAAATATGATAAAATCAATATCGGCGGACCCGGCATAGTACCAATGATCCATGTCAGACAGCTACTCCATGCAACAAATACTGAATGTTGTTTTTATGGAATCGGCGGAAATGATGATGACGGTAAATTCATTATTTCAATAATGGAAAAACTGAACCTGTCGATGGAAAACTATCATTTGTCAGAAAATATCACTCCTTCAACCATAGTACTGTCAGATCCTGAATATGATAAAGGACATGGTGAAAGGATCTTTATAAATACAATCGGAGCAGCATGGGATTATTCGCCCGAGAAATTAGGCGACAGCTTTTTTTCATCAGAAATAGTGGTTTTTGGCGGCACGGCATTAGTCCCTTCAATACATGATAATCTAACCGAATTACTTAAAACAGCAAAATCAAAGGGTTGTATAACAATCGTTAATACTGTTTATGATTTCAGAAATGAAAAATTAAATCCATCAAAAAAATGGCCGTTAGGCAAAGATGACTCCTCTTACAAAAATATTGATCTGTTAATGACAGATTATGAAGAAGCTCTGCGACTCAGTGGAAAAAAAAGTCTCGACGATGCCCTGGACTTCTTTCGCGAACTGGGAACCGGAGCTGTTATTGTTACAAATGGTCCTAACGAGCTGCGTGGTTTTGCTATAAAAGGGAGTCTGTTTAAGGAAGAAAAAAATATTAACCTGCCGGTATCAAGAGCTGTCGGGATCGAATTACAAAAAGGTAAAGCCGGCGATACCACAGGTTGCGGTGATAATTTTGCAGGAGGTGTAATTGCAAATGTCATTACCCAACTGCAGCAAAACAAATCAGCTCTTGATCTCACGGAGGCATGTGCCTGGGGAACTGTTTCAGGAGGGTTTACCTGCTTTTATATTGGAGGAACCTACTTCGAGAAAAAACCGGGAGAAAAACTTGCACTGATAACTCCATTCTATGAAGACTATTTAAAACAAATTGATAAAAAAAAGTAAAACCGGGGCATATAATTTTCATTTGAATAAATTAGATCTCCCCGATTACTGACGGAGCTGAAACCTTTAAAATATTTAATTTAATCAATATGAAGAATGCTAATTCCAAACCTGTAGTTAAAGAGCGATTGATGTCGTTAGATGCACTCAGAGGGCTTGATATGTTTTTTCTTGTCGGTCTGGCAGGAATATTCAGTGCTCTCCCGAAGCTATCAGACAACTCTGTTTTCAGATGGTTGTCAGATCAATGCCAACATCCTGAATGGCAGGGATTTACTGCATATGATGTTATATTCCCGATGTTTATATTCATTGTAGGTGCTGCTATACCTTTCTCATTTGCAAAAAGAATGTCTCAGGAAGGAGGCAAAAAAAAGTTATACAAACATATAATTATAAGGGCTGTCGTCTTATTTATACTTGGTGTAATATTGTGGCAAAAACCGGGAGGCGCGCATCCTCACTACGGATATTACAGTGTGCTGTACAGAATTGGGTTCAGCTATCTCTTTGCAGGTATCATCTTTATGAACTTCAACTTCAAGCAACAGGCATACTGGGCTTTTGGAATACTGGCTGGCTACTGGCTGGCTCTCAGGTTTATTCCGGTTCCGGGATTTGGAGCAGGAAATTTCAGCCAGGAAGGAAATTTAAATACCTATATAGTTAACTTAGTAGCTAACAATGTCTGCTACAACTTAAGACATGTACTTAGCATAACCCTTCTTCCAAGTGTTTCAAATGCCTTATTTGGAGTACTGGCCGGACAATGGCTGAAAAATGCAGAAAAATCACCAAAAAAAGCTTTATTGCTGGGTACTGCCGGTGTGGGGCTGATAATAGCCGGACTGCTGCTGCATCTCGACTTCCCGATAAATAAAAAATTGGGAACCTCATCATTCACTCTGCTTACTTCCGGTATAAGTGCTTCATTTTTAGCTCTGTTTTATTGGATTATTGATATTAAAGGATATAAAAAATGGGCATTTTTCTTTGTGGTGGTCGGTATGAACTCAATAACTATCTATGTTGCCAACACCCTTTTAAACTTTAGAAGTGTTACCAATGTCTTTGTTGGCGGTTTTGATTTTGGAAATGCACAGGCATTAGTATTTGCATTGGTAGCTGCAACAATAAAATGGCTCTTTTTGTATTATCTTTACAGACAAAAAGTATTTTTGAAAATATAATAACGATATATAATGAACAAGATAAAACTATTCATATACTCCTGATTTATTTAATGACCTTAATTTCTAATATATTTTATTTTAAAATAAATAAATTTTAAACAGATGAAACGAGCATGTAAAATATTTACTGTTATCTTTTTAATTACCTTCTCTTTATTAATCTCCTGCAATAACAAAAACAGCACTGTAAGCGATAATTCTGCTCCTTTTGAAGTTGGAACTGCAATGGTTGATATTACTCCCCCCATAGGATTTCCAAGATATGGATATCCTCCTGTAGTGAGTACAGGTATCCTGGATCCATTATATGCAAAAACAATTGTTTTCAAACAAGGAGAAACCATGGGAGCACTAACCGTGTGCAACTTATTGGGAATTCCCCGCGACCTAAGCAGAATAGCAAGAGAAAAAGCTTCTGCAGAAACCGGAATACCATATGAAAATATTAGTATTTCCGCTACTCACAGCCATACGAGCCCAAGTATTACCGAAGCTTTTAAAGAATATGCACTGCGTGAATCAGCAGGTAAGTTAACTGAAGAAGATAAGGAAAGCTACTTCACTAAACTTATTGATGGAGTGGCAAAATCAATTGCCCTGGCTGCCAATAGTGTAAGTGAAGTGGAAATTGTTTCCGGCACCGGTCTGGCAGAAGGAATATCTTTTAACCGCCGGTTTTTAATGCGTGACGGAAGGGTACGCTTTAATCCCGGCCGTAATAATCCGGATATTGTCAAACCGGCAGGACCTGCAGATCCTGTCGTAAGTTTTGTTCTCTTCAAAAACGCCGGACAAAAGAACTATACATCATCACTCACGGTCTTTTCAAGTCATTATGTTCGTGGCGGTACTGCATTCAGCTCGGATTATCCCTGCTTTCTTCAGGAAAGATTCAGCGAGCTATATGGAAATGACCATATTTCAGTATTTGGACTTGGTCCAAGTGGAAATGTTAATACAGTTGACCCTTTAGGACCGGCAGATAATAAAGATGCAGATACTAAAGTAAAAGAGTACGGGCACAAACTTGCCAACATTGTTAACAGTGCCCTTCCTCAGGCAAATACAGGGAAAGGATCACTTGAGATAGTATCAAAAACTATTTACCTCCCAATGCAGGGCTATACTGAAGAAGAGTTAGAATGGTCACGGGATGAAGGAAATCCGCAACTATTTAATGAACGGGCTTTCTTAAACCACAGGCGCAGGCTTAAACTTTCAGTATGGGGAGTCCAGCCTCCTTTGGAAAAGCTCAGAATGTACGAAGCTATAGCACCGGTCGTTTCAGGTGAGCCATGGATGCTTCCAATCGAGATACAAATATTCAAACTTAACTCACAAACAGCCATTGTAACAATGCCGGGAGAACTGTTTACCGAATTTGGTATTGACCTTAAAAAACGCTCCCCGTTTCCAAATACAATGCTAATTGAGCTGGCAAATATTGACATCGCCTATATCCCGACTTTACAAGGATTCCACGAAGGCGATTATGAAGCAATAAATTCAAGGGTAGCACCCGGCTCCGGCGAAAAAATGATAGAAGCAGCATTGGAAATGCTGAAAGAACTTGAAAATTAAAACCTTTTATTACAAATACGCCATGCTTAAAAGCAAAATCCTGCCGATAACCGGCTTTTTTATCTTAAGCATTATTTATTCCGGCTGTAATGAAAAACTAACCGAACCTACACTACCCAACTTTATATTTATCTATGCAGATAATCTTGGATATGGAGATGTAGGCTGTTTCGGTTCACAAATTCATAGCACTCCGAATATTGACAAATTAGCCGCCAAAGGCATGCGCCTGACTTCACTCTATTCGTCATCTCCGGTATGTACACCGTCACGGGCAAGCCTTATGACAGGGTGTTATGCCCAAAGAGTTGATCTTCACCTGAGCGACACTAATGGAGCCGTATTAAGACCTGTAGCTGCAAAAGGGCTTAATCCTGAAGAAATAACAATTGCCAAAGTGCTTAAAGAAAAAGGATATGCCACCGCCTGCATTGGAAAGTGGCACTTAGGTGATCAACCTGAATTTCTGCCTCTCAATCACGGATTTGATTACTTTTTCGGAATACCTTACAGCGAAGATATGGTACCTGGCCCGTCACGTGACTGGCCTGAACTGCCCCTTCTTCAAAATAACAAAGTAATAGAAGCTCCTGCAGATCTGACAACAACAACCGACAGATATGTAAAAGAAGCTATACGCTTTATAACTGAAAATAAAGAGAGGCCTTTCTTTCTTTATTTTCCCCACAACCTTCCGGGCAGCAGGGCTGTACCTGTGGTAGACAAACGCTTTCATGGAAAATCTCCCAACGGAACATGGGGAGACTCAGTTGAGGAGATCGACTGGTCAGTGGGAGAATTAATCAAAACTCTCAAAAAGGCGGGAATTGAAGATAATACAATAGTCATCTTTACCTCAGATAACGGAGCGCCTCACGGGAGTATAAATACCAGAAGCGGTGTTGGCAGCAATGAGCCCTTTACCGGTCCGGGTTACACAACAATGGAAGGGGGCATGCGTGTACCATGTATTGTCAGCTGGCCGGATAAAATTCCTGCAGGCACAACTAATAATGAGTTATGTACTATGATGGACTGGCTGCCTACTTTTGCAGCCCTTGCAGATGCTAATGTACCTCAGGACCGTATTATAGATGGAAAAAATATTTGGCCGATTCTTTCAGGTGATAAAAATGCACATTCACCGCACAAACTATTCTATTACTATTATACAGATAAACTACAGGCAGTAAGAGAAGGAAAGTGGAAACTTCACCTTCCTTCCTATGATAATGAAAAAAAAGAGTTTATGAAGGATAGCAGTCTGAAACTTGTCGATCTGGGCAGAGATATAAAAGAGCTGACTGATCTTAGCTCCGAATATCCTGAAGTGGTCCAAAGAATGTTGGAACATGCAAAGAAAATTTCAGATGAGCTGGGAAATAATTCAGGCAGGGGAAGCCAAACAAGAACTGCAAAATATATTAATAATCCTGAACCATTAATTATAAAATAAAACAGGCATCCCTGCTAAATTCAGGATGCAGAGATATAATTAAAAATACAAAAAAACTCTGACTAATAAGCGGAGCTCCTATTCGGAAATTATCAGTACTTATCATGAAAAAAGAAAATAAAAAAATAATCATTTTTGGCGGTGGGAAGATTGGTCGTTCATTTATTGGACAACTTTTCAGTGCCGGAGGCTTTGAAGTGGTTTTTGTTGATATTTCGCTGCCGATAATAGATGCACTTAATAAAAAAGGAAAGTATGAGGTAGTAATTAAATCAGATATTGATACATCAATAATAGTAGAAAATGTAAGAGGTGTGGATGCACGCAATGCAAAATTGGTTGCTCAAGAGATAACTGATGCATCAATCCTTGCTGTTTCTGTGGGACTTAATGCCCTGCCACATATAATTCCTCTGATTGCAGAAGGGTTAAAAGAGAGATATAAACTTAACAATAGTAGTGCAATAGATATTATTATTGCCGAAAATATGCGTAATGCAGCACAATATTTTAATGAACAACTGAGCAAATATCTGCCTGAAAATTATCCATTGAACGATCTTACGGGACTTGTGGAAACAAGTATTGGCAAAATGGTACCTATTATGTCTGAAAAAATCGAAAAGGAAGATGCCTTAAGGGTTTTTGCTGAACCCTATAACACATTAATCCTTGATAAAAAGGCTTTTAAAAATCCTATCCCTGACATAAAAGGGTTAGCACCTAAAGAAAATATGAAGGCATGGGTCGACCGCAAACTGTTTATTCACAATCTTGGACACGCTGCAACTGCTTATTGGGGATTTTTTTATGACTCAAGATTCCAATATATTTGGGAAGCACTTGAAGTTCCCCGAATATTTTCTACTATCAGGGATACTATGCTTCAAGCTGCTGCACTATTATTGAGAAAATATCCCGAAGAATTTACAATCGAACAGTTAACTGATCATATTGATGATCTTCTGTCAAGATTCAGAAATAAAGCTTTAGGAGATACTATCTACAGAGTTGGTTGCGATCTGATGCGTAAACTTGGTCCGGAAGACAGGCTTGCCGGTGCCATAAGGCTTGCAATATCCTTTAATATGCCTTACGATAAAATCCTAAAAGCCCTGATTGCAGGATGTGAGTTCAGAGCAAAAGATGAGCGCGGTGAGATGCATCCGTCTGATATCCAATTTATAAAAATTTATGAAAAAGGAATTACAGAAGTTCTCAAAACGGTTTGCGGATTTGATGAAATTAACTACAAACAGATAATTACAGAAGGCGAACTAATTGCAAATAAATTACACTTGCTTCGCGACTACTGATAAACAATTTAATCATATGAAATCAAAAAAAACAATTACTGCATTAATACTGACGGGCATCTTCAATATTAATATTAATGCCCAAACTTCCCTTCCAAAAGTGTTGGCGGATGAACCAACTGACCTCATCGGCCAGGTATTGGAGATAGAAGCAGCAAAAGCAAATAAAAGCTTGCAAATACCGGAAAATAAAGAGGAGTGGCTTACTTTCAGAAGTGAACTTAAATCTCTGTTACTTGAAAAAACCGGAGCAGACAGTTTCCCCGGTCTTCCATTGGATTATCGTGAAACCAAGGAGCATAAATTGCCGGGATTGACTGTTAAAAATATTTACTTCCAATCCAGGCCCGGTGTATATGCAACTGCAAATCTATATATTCCTGACGGCGCAGGACCTTTCCCGGGAGTTGTAACAATGATGGGGCATTCCAGTAATGGCAGAATGTATGATGTATACCAGGCAATTGGTCATTCCCTGGCACTGAATGGATATGTTTCTCTTCATATTGACCCGTGGGGAGCAGGAGAAAGAACAACTGTTCATGGTAAATTTGAGTACCATGGAGCCAACTTAGGAGCATCTCTTTTGAACATTGGGGAATCTCTTATGGGAATGCAGATAACAGACAATATGAGGGCGGTTGACTTATTATGCTCATTACCATATGTTGACAGCAACAGGATTGGTGCAACAGGTGCCAGTGGTGGCGGAAACCAGACAATGTGGCTTGCTGCAATGGATGAAAGGGTTAAGGCTGCTGTACCTGTTGTCAGTGTAGGAACCTTTCAGTCGTATGTAATGAACAGCAACTGCATTTGCGAAACTCTTCCTGATGGACTGACATTTACAGAAGAGGCTGCTGTTTTGGGATTGGTTGCCCCAAGAGCTTTAAAGATTTGTAATGGGATGAAAGATTCCAACAGGGCATTTTCACCTTCAGAGATGCTAAGAAGTTATGATAATGCAAGGCCTGTTTTTAAATTTTATGATGCTGACGAAAAGCTTTCTTATCAAATATTTAATACTACTCATGGCTACTGGCCTGAAATAAGAGAAGCTATGTTAGGGTGGTTTGATCTTCATCTGAAGGGAACAGGAACCGGTGCTCCAAAAAAGGAAAAGCCAATTACCCTTCTTTCTGAAGAGGAGCTTATGACTTTTACAATAGGCAACCGCAGTCCTGACGTTAAAACAACTGCTGAATTTTGTAATGCTCAAGGGCTCCTTCTTTCTAAAACAATGATGGAAAATAAAACCATTAACCCTGCAAAGAAAGTTGAAGAGCTGAAATCTCTGCTAAATTTGAGTAAAAATCCATCTATCGGTAAATGCAGTGAGCTACCCGTAATTGATGGCTGGCAAAGATATTTAATAGAATCGGGCAATGGATGGTTAATCCCTGTCATTATTAAAACAGCAGATACAAAATCTTCAGAATTTATAATTCTCTTTAATCCTGCAGGAAAAAACAATATAGATGATGAGCTACTCAAAAAATATAGCAACAAAAACATTTGCATTGTAGATCTATGGGGAACAGGTGAAGTCAGTTCGTCACAAGCAAACCGTATTTCAGGCGCCCTCCCCGGGTTTCATACGCTGGGGCGCTCAGCGATATGGCTTGGCTACAGGATTCAAGGGATATGGGCTGAACAGATAAATATTACGGCAGAATGGCTTAAAAAAACAAAAAATGCAGACAAAATAATAGTGGAAACATTAAAAGATGGTACTCCTGCCGCACTGTTTGCAGCAGTAACCGGTAAAAATATCAATTCACTGATTCTGCACAATGCACCTGTAAGCTATATTTTTGACGATCCCTCTACAATAAATTACTTCTCTATGGGAATACACATTCCCGGAATATTAAAATGGGGCGATATATCACTGGCAGCAGCACTAAGCGGTGCAGAAATCAATTTCATCAACCCGGTCTCCATAACCGGCAGAAAACTCTCGGCAGATGAGATAAATAGTTATAAGGGTGAATTTATAATGATGAATAACAAAATAGGAAAAAGGTCCAGGATAAACTTAGCAATAGAAAAATAAAATAAATTATGTTGAATCCCGTGTTAACCTCCAAATACCATTTGACTGCCGGGATATTTATCAGTAACCCTGCTCTTCTCCTTTTTTTACTGCAGTAACACCCTTACTCATCCAATCTGGCATAGGCTGGTTTTTAAGATAATGGTTAAAAAACTGAAACATCCTGGTGCTTAGGTCAACCCTGTTTGCCCAGCTGCTCTCTTTCAGGTTATGGGGCTCTCCGTTATAATTGAGCAACCATACAGGTTTATCTAACCGGCGCAGTGCAACAAAAAGTTCAATACCCTGGTACCACGGAACGGCACCATCATTATCATTATGCATCATAAGTAAAGGAGTCTTAATTTCAGGTGCGCAAAAAAGAGGTGAATTTTCAAGATAATGTAACGGTTTTTCCCAAAGGGACCCCCCTATCCTACTCTGCTGGCGCTCATATTGAAACACCCTGCTAAGTCCTGTTTCCCACCTTATCCCTCCATATGCGCTTGTCATGTTAGATACGGGAGCACCGGCCATTGCTGCTGAAAATATTGGCGTTTTGGTTATTAAATATGCTGTCTGATATCCACCCCAGCTCTGCCCTTGCAATCCCATTCTGTTTTTATCAATAAAAGGATATTTATTAAGCAGATATTGGGTGCCGCTAACAATAGATTCATATGCGCTATGACCGGGATGACCAACTGTATAGACAATATCAGGAACAAATACGATATATCCGTTACTGGAATAAAAAGTTTTATTTATAACTGATCTGCTTGGTGCCGGATGCTGATGTCTGAAAATATTTTCTGAATTTCTTTCATAAAAATAGACTAATAATGGATACTTTTGTGTAGAATCAATATCTTCAGGCATATATAGCAATCCCTTTAATTTTTTGCCTCCGGAAGATATCCACTCTTCCATATGAACTGTTGGCCATAAATAATTGCATTGCTGAGGATTTGCATCAGATATTTTAGTATACCGGTTAAAATCAGTATCACTGTAATAGAGATCAGGAAAATCAGAAACATTTTCTTTCGCAAAAATTATCTTTGAAGAATTTTTAGCTTTTTTAACTCCGCTGTAATGGCTGCTGTCACTCAGTAATAATTGCGGATCAGATACTGTATTAAAGACCATTTTATAAAAGCCACCCTGCATACTTATCTCATTAAAAGCACTAAGTAAAACAGGCTTTTCAGAAGGGATATATTCCAAATCAGGGTCTGATTTTTCATAGCGAAACCTTATATTATTTCTCCTTCCATAGGCCCCGGTAATACAAATCGGTACCTTTTCGCCGGAAGGGTCAATTTTCCAGATATCATATCTGTCGTAAATATATACAAACCTGTCATTTTCACTCCATCCGGCAATACCGTATGGCAAAGGTTGCATAGGCCTGTCATTTAATTCATCATAAAAGTTAACAGGCAACATTTTAGTGAGGGAAACGGGCTTTGAGCCACTATCGAAAGTAGCAGATGCATAATAGCTGCTATCTTCCGGTTCATACCAGATAACATATTTTCCCTGAGGTGAAAGAGATACATTTGATTTGGCAGTGACAATTTTTCTTTTAAATCCGGTATTCAAATCAACCACATAATAATCGCTGAAATTATTCCCTGTCCAGCTTGACTCTCTCAAATAAGGCTGTTCATCATACCCAAGCGCAATATCAATATCACCTTTATTTACTATATTAATATTTCTGACGTCTGGCTCGGCTATCTGAACAAATCGTTTGAGATCAATATGATATACAGCTAAATAAGTTCGTTTCTTCTCTTTCTCCAACTCTATCAATTGTTGTGGCTGTAATTTTGTATCCTGCCAATTCCAAATATCAAGTTTCGGCCTTTCATCTTCAGGGACAGTATCTTTTTTAATCATAACAGGATCTTTTGCTGTGCCAAAAAACAGTTTTAAGGAGTTGGCAGAAAAATATATTTCACTATGCACAGAAGGTGACCACCCCACGGGAATACCTCGCGTATAGCTGTCAATCAACATATCGGGTAACTCATCGGCTGTGCCGGAAAACAAACTGTAAATCTTATTATCGACACTGTCTTTTGAAAATAAAAATGCATAATTTGTTCCTAAATCATCAGAAACCACCTTTTTCAATGTCCCTTTCTCTGAAAAAAGAAGGTCCTGTACAGCTGTAGCAGTATTAAAACGATATAAAAAAGAATTTACCGAAACACTATCTTCCTCCTGCTTATTGAAAAAGATATATGTACCCTTTTTAGAATAAAAATATTCTGTAACAGAGCTAATGAAGATAGTATCAGCTGTTTTTATATTATACAAAACAAGATCTTCCCGAACCGCCTTAATATCTTTGCCTTTAGGCTTTTTTATACCAACACTATCTTTCAAATCCTTCTCGGGAGTAACTGTAAATGCAATCCATGAAACATTTTCCTCAGCAATTTTCATTGACTTTAACCGGGGAAATCCGGTAATTTTCCTGCTATCAACTGTCAATATACCAATACTGTCAGGCGGCAACTCTTTATCATTGCCTGCCAATTTTGCTTTTCTGATAATATCTTCCGGCTGTTTAATATTGAAAACAATAAAATCATTTTCAGGTCCGATAGCCGGGTTGCAGCCGCGAGGGATTGTATCAAAATCACCATTTTCAAATCTGATTATCAGCTTACCATCTCCCTTTTGAGGGTTTTGTTCAAATGCTATAATTTTACCATCATTTGAAATCACGGAACTTTTCAAAATATTCCAGTTGTTAAAATCCTCAATTGTAAGCGACCTCTTTTCCTGAGAGCTCACTGTAGCAGCCCATATATTTAAAATCAAAAAAAGACAAATTGTTTTTCGCATAACCTCACTGTTTTTTATTGCCGAATATAAATATTTTATTGATTGTTGCCCAAAATAGCCAATGCAAATTGAAAAGCAAATAATTATGAGTAAAGGAATTAAACTGGCTTTAACAGTGAAGGGTGTGCAAAAATTTTGAAGAGACGGCTCAGTGCGTCCTTAAGTTTTTAATTAATTTATTTTCAAATAAATAAAAAATCGAGAAGATAAAAATATAATGATCTCTTCTCTTTTCTGCCGCTCTTACTTTTGCCGGTGTTAAGGAAGCCGATTATCTATCCGGAAGTTGTTTATTTGCCCATTTAATATATTGATCCCAGTCATAATCGGTAACATCATGAATCCCGGATCTTATGTGATAAGCAACAGTATTATGCACAGGTTGATTTACGGGAGGCATTTTGCCGGATACCATACCTTGCTTGCCAAATAGATTATAGACGGGCGAAGCATAATAAGCAGCAAGAAATTCCCCTTTTGGGTCAGCCCATTTATCCTGTTCTGCACTTGCAACATACACTGGCCTGGGGGCAATAAGGGCTATAAGTTCATGTTGATCAACCGGTAAAGCCTCCTCATTAAGATTATAACTTTTAAAGTTATCGCAAAACCAGTGTGGAAAACTTTTATTAATACGTTCAACAGTTTCTCCAAATTTTCTTTTTGACAATGCTGCTCCGCCACATCCCGAATTATTTGAGATCACTGCGGCAAATCTTTCATCCGAAGCGCCTGCCCACAGTGATGTTTTGCCAAGACGTGAATGTCCGAATACTATAACTTTTGTTGCATCTATATCATCATCCTTTTCCATATAATCCAATGTCCTGCTCAATCCCCACGCCCATGCTGCAATAGAACCCCACTCACCAAGAGCAGGATGTTGTTGTCCGCTTTTATAAAAAAACGGGTGTATGCCGTCTGAAAAATCATTTTTATCGGGATCAACCTCACCGTAATAGATAGTTGCAAGACCGTAACCTGCATCAATGATTTTCTCAACCGCCCATCTGTTTATTCGCACTCCTCTGGATTGTTCTGTCAACTGATTGTTTATAATACCAAAAGATGGATTATCCCTAACCCATGCATCCGAAATAAGCACATTAACATCATCGGTAATTGTGTGGTTTCCATAAAAATTATAGCCTAAAAAGAGAGGTGGTTTCACAACATCTTTCGGAAGGTAAATTAAAACATTAAAATGTAATTTGTTATTCTCCTTTTCAAATAAAATATCAACCTGTTTACGCACAGCTTTGCCGTTAACTGCATTTTCACCTCTTTCCACCACTTTCCATTCTGATATTTTTAATTCTCCGGGTACCCTGCCATAAACATTCTCAGTAAAAAAATTCAGTAATTCAGGACGGCGTTGCTTCTGCCATACACGTATATTTTTCACCTTCCTGCCCTTAAATGTTGTGAGCGGATCAGTAACAACAAATTCCGGAACTTTCGACTCATCATAATTTGGTTCAAACTTATCAACAAATTGTCCATTCGACAATAAACAACTGAGCATTATCAACAAAATAAATGATACTTTCATTCTTTTATTTTTTCAATTTATTAATCTGCAATTTTAGTATCAATTTTAGTACGCTGAATGAAATAGTCAACGGTATGGAGTTCGCATATGTTTTATTAATTCTCTTAGGTCCCGATTCTAATTGAAAGAACTGCAATTTTAATCATCACCCTGGGTCCCGATTTTAATCGGGATGCTTCTAAAATTTAATATCCTCATTAAATTCGGGACGTTTAGGTTTTTGCCTTCCCTCACTATATTTATAACCGTAACTATAGCCATAACCATAACCAAATCCGGGTTTACCCGGTTTAATATAATTTATTATCAGCCCGACTCCTTTCAGTTTATTCCTGTCTAACTCTTCAAGTGCATTTTTTAAAGTTTCTTTATGAGTATATTTATGTCTGACAATAAATAAATTGGCATCAATTAAATCATAAATATGGAATAAATCTGCGACATATCCAACAGGAGCGGTATCAAGAATAATTGTATCAAAATTTTCTTTTAGCTGCTCAAGCAATTCGCTGATTTTTAAATCATTAAGCATCTCTCCCGGATTAGGAGGTATCGGCCCTGCAGGGATTATTTTTAAATAGGGATGTTTAGTATCATATATTATCTCATTCAATGCTGCTTTACCTATAATATAATTAACAATCCCAAGATCAGACTTAAAAGAGAAAGCTTCATACATTCTTGAATTTCTTAAGTCAAAATCAACCAAAATCGTACGTTTTTTAATTAATGCAAAAGAGGAAGCTATATTAATTGCATTATATGTTTTACCCTCTTTCGGAGCGGTTGAGGTAACTGCCAATATTGGATTCTTCTTCTCTTTTGTCAAAAGAGAAATTTTCGTTCTTAAAGCCCTGAAAGGCTCACTTCCCGGTGAATTTGGGCGATCAAGCATAAAAGTACTGCCTGAATATTTATTTTGATTATTAAAAACATACCCTAAAATGGGATAGTTGGTTATATTCTCAATATCTTCCTGAACAATGATCTTGGTACTGAACATATCACCAATCAGTATTACTCCTGCCGGAGATATAAGTCCCAAAAGAAGTGCAATAATACAGATCATGCTTTTTTTAGGTTCTACCGGCCCGTTGCCAAACATTTGCGGAAGTTCCAATATCTGGCTTTCGGGCATATTGGATGCCTGAGCTATTTGAGCTTCGGAAAGTCTTTGAAGCAAAAATGTATAAGTTTCATTATTAAGCTTATATTTCCTCTCAATATTTACAAAGTTTCTTTCAGTGGCAGGCAACCTCCTTATCTGATTTTCAAAATTCCTCAGCCTCTTATTAATATCATTCAAAGCCATTTCTGACTGCGAAATAATATTTTTTGTATTCTCCTGCAATGAATTTTTAACACTTTCAATCTGCGCATTCAGTTTAAGTATAATCGGATGTTCCGAATTCTTTCTTATTGAGGTTTGGCTTGATTTTTCAGTAATCAGGTCATTAAGCTGTAAAATCAGATTATTCAGTAAAGGATCCTCGATTCCCATTGCAGAAGGAGCAATAAGAGTTTCAAGCTCACGACTATCCTGAATATAGTTCATTAAGTACTTATAATAGCTGTTTCTTGTCTCGAGATCAACTCTTCTCCTGTCAAGCTCAGATATCTGTTCAAGAAGTTGTTGCGACTGCATAGATAAATCCAGCACCTGATTCTCACTTTGAAAAGTTTCCTTTTTATTCTCTGAAATAATCAAAGAGTCGGATATCGTTTGCAATTGAGTATTGATAAACTGAATAATACGATTTGCATTTTCGTTCTTTTTCTGCAAATTATCTGTTTGATAAACTTCAATAAGCTTATTTAAAAAAGTCCTTCCTTTTTGAATATCGTGTTCATGAAGAGTAAGCATTATTATTGATGTCTCTTTACTCAACAGAGAAGCTTCAAGGTTTGTCCGATATTTTTTAATCAGTGCTTTTTGGGAATTAAATCTAAATTTGTAATTACCGGAGCTATTAAGATTAAATTTACTATTTAAAAAAACAGAAAATGAAAAATGATCGGAAATCAGCTGTGCACCGGGTTCTATCTCTTTGTCAAAAATAAGCTCGGGAAGAATCTGAAAAACTTTATCATCCGTATAACTATAAACCTTAACTTCTCCTTTCTCAAACATCTTTAAACTAATCTTTCCGGATGGAAGCAACTCAACAAAAAAATCGGCATCAATAACCTGAGGGTGATTTTCATCCCATAAAACAATAAAAGGGACTTTATCATAAATTTCTGTTGCCGATAAAGGACCTGTCAAATAATAGCTGACTTCAAAATTAAGCTCACTGAGTGTTTTAGCTATTATCGGGGTGGAGTGAAGAACTTCCATCTGATTGTTTATATTTCTCATACTGTTAATAACCCCGAGGCCTTGAAACAAACCCCCCGCATCAGAGCCTCTTCCCGTTCCGAAAACCGAATTTACATTTCCTTCTTCAACCAGAAGTGTAGAGTAGATCTTGTATAGAGGCGCTTTATACATATTGTACATAAATGCCATACCAATAAAAACAACAATGGAAATCAAAAACCAATACCAGTTATGTATAAACCTGAATATAATCTTCTTTAAGTCAATTGTATCATCCTCAAGTTTATTGTTCAGGTATTTTTGAATATTATTATTACCGTTTAAGTCCATTATTTAAACAAATTTAAAATGAGTAATCCGATAGATATTATTGATGCTGTTATACTGATAGGCGCAGAGTATGACAGATTTTTAGCACCATATACTTTTGTATTATGCTCAACATAAAGGATATCATGAGGCATAATATAATAATAAGGTGAAAAAATTACATGAGGGTCGGTCAGATCAATTTGAGCAATATGTTTTCCATCAGCCAATTCTCTGATAAGCTTAACATTCTGCCTGTTACCGTAATCAGTTATATCTCCGGCTGCTCCAAGTGCTTCAAAAACAGTAAGCTTATTTTTTACCATTAATTTTTGCCCGGGCTGATTCACCTCTCCTAAAACAGTAATATTCCTGTTTACCAGCTTCACAAAGACTGACGCACTTTCCAGGTATTTATCCACTCCTGCCTGAATAATATCCCGAACTTCGGCAACGGTAAGGTCTTCAACCAACAGATCACCGAATTGAGGAAAAGATATCTTACCATCCTCTCCCACAAGGTAAGTTATAAGCTCAAAGCTATTTGATGAGCTGCCATATGATCCAAAGCTGCCTTGAGTATTGATAAGATTTAAAAAAGCCGCATTCCCGGGTTCATCACTTATAACCTGAATAAAAAGCTGGTCGTTAGGCTTGATACGATACTCCTCCGGTATTGGGCCATTTGGGTAAGTAAGCCCTGATTCAATTCCATTTAAATAGGTCAATTTTCTTAAAGGCGTACTGCAAGAAGTTGCAAATAAACAAATAATAAACAATACCGGAATATAATTCCGATACAGTGATTTAATGGTTGACATGCTATAATTTTTTATAAAAATAATAAAATTTTAAACAAGTCGAAATTTTATGAATTCTCATATGTAATAAATTTAGCCTATTTTTTTGATAAAAATAATACCTTTGAAAAATTGAACGCTTTTAATAAAAAACCTGAATATTTTCACCAAATACGGATGCATTTAAAATTTAAAATGGTAATTTGCTTGATCTGTCTCCTGCAAATCAACTTACCGTCATATAGTATCAACCTGCCTGAAGGTATTTTAAATCAATGGTATATCACCGGCCGCACGGGTATGTCCGTTTTACTGAAAGAGATAACTCCGGAATTGAAGGCTTTGAATAATGAGTTCAGAAATCAACCGGGCCTCACATTAGACCTGACGATAAGCAAAAGCTTAGGAGAAAAGTGGGAACCCGGGGTAAACTTCAATATATTAAAACTTTCAGGAAATAGTGATCTGCCAAATTTTTCCGCTACGAACAATCACTATGCTTTTTTAAATCTTTTGCAATTGCCTGTTAAGTATGTAACAATTGTCACCTCTTTCTCTGCAATTTGCCGTTACTATTTATTTAATAAGCCCGGCAAAAACAGAGTATATATGAAGCCATATTTGGAGTTTGGCGCAGGGATAAACTACTTTTTCACTGAATTGGGCTATACGTCAACTCCGCCCGATGATATACCACGCCTTATATATTATAAGGGCACGCAAAGTTCCGGGCCGAAGCGAGGCAACGAAGCACAGGCTAATGTGGGGCTGGGATCCAAAATAGTGTTACCCGCCGACATAGACCTTATAATATCATTAAACGGTGACATTATTAATTACGACTGCTTAGACGCAGTGCATAACTATAATGAAACAAAAAGGAACCATGCTTTCAGCATAGTTCCCAAGTTTTTACTGGGAGTTATTATCCCTATCAAAAAAAATGATTTTTCAAATCATCATATGCCATGGAGTCCTTAACAGCACATTTATCAGGAGACTGCAGTGCCGATAAGAAATGTGGTAGCCAGAGCTATAATTGCATAAAGTTCAGGAAAAACGGCCAGGATAAGTGTTTTACCCGCAACATCATGTCCGGAACCGATTGCAGCAATACCGTTAGCACAGATATTGCCCTGACGTATTGCAGAAAGCAAACCTACAAAACCAAGAGTTAAGCCGGCAGCAAAAACGGCAGAAGCAACCCACCAGCCTATATCTGATCCTAACAGACCAAAACCGCTAAGTATAAAATATCCGGCAAAACCATAAAGCCCCTGGCTTCCCGGCAAAGCAGAAAGCATAATATAACTACCAAAAGCATCACTGTTTTTCTTCATTGCACCAACAGCTGCATTACCTGCAATGGTAGTACCATAAACACTTCCGATGCCGGCAAGACCGACCATTAATCCAATTCCTACGTAAGCTAAAATAATAGGTCCCATTTTAAATTCATTTTAAATTATTACTGATTTTTTTTATTCTGATATTTTAGAGGCCGGTTCTGCAAAAGGTTTGTAGGCCTTGCCTCCACCGGTAAATCCGGCATTTTTATAAAATTCCACGAAAGTTAAACGTATAGGATGCACAAAAGCCCCCAAAGCCGACATAAATATTGTTATACTATGACCAACAACAAGAATAATTATCATTACAAGCGGTCCCAGAATAATATTGTCGGGCTTCATACTCATAGCCATACTATTAAATACCATTCCAAGAATTGCACTTGAAATACCAAGCGCAAAGAGCCTGATATATGATAATATATCACCCAGTAAACCGGTTATCATGCCGTAAGTATCCCATAATCCTGCGCCAATGTTTATTAAAACATTACGTTTGGGATTGTTCAGCACAAGGATCATTATCCCGGCCACTATCAGGATCACATTCTGAGCAATATCAGCCGGTTTGTCAGGCACGGCACCGGTAGATTTTAACCCATAGATCACACCTGTGCCAATCAATAATATCAACCACCCGATTGTTGGCAAGGTATAAAGCATTCCCTGCGTACGTTTAACATTAAATATTTTAATGACCATCCCAAAAAGTATCTGGGCAACACCTAAAATAATTGCAAGGTTAAACAACTTGTCTGTGTCAAGCATATACTCCTTCACACTATTAAGCAATGGTATATCAGCATCAACAAGGCTAATACCAAAAAATGTACCGGTAAGAGTTCCAAATATCACAGTTCCCAATCCCAGCCATTGTGCCAAGCTAAATATTGATTTTAATGATTCCATCTTTCGTTTTGCAATAGTAGCTGCCAAAACAATAAACAGCCCATACCCTGCATCTCCAAGACAAAATCCAAAAAACATCATATAGAAAGGGGCAAAGAAAGGTACCAGATCAATCTCTTTATGATTTGGAAGATCATAAAGACTGCCAATCACCTCATATAGCCTGGCAAATTTGTTATTTTGCAAAAGAACAGGCACCTTGTCCTCATCCTCAGGCTTATCAAATGAATAAAGTATCTTATTGACTTCCAGATACTCATCCAATGGAGATTTTTTAGTTTCGGGAACCCATCCTTCAAGAAATTTAACCTTTCCCTCAACCGTATCGCTGGTCTGTAAAACTGCATCTTGCTCTGCAATCTGCTTCTGTATTTCCAACTGGTAAGAGTGTATAAGATCCTGTCCATAAAATGCAATATGGTTTAATTCATCCTTTAATGCCTCGATTTTTGCATTAACAGAAGAAATTTCCACTGCAATACGGCTTAAAGAGATGTCGGGAAGCAGTATCTCATCAGCCCCCGGCAGCTCTTCATGTCCATTTATTCCATTTTCAGAACTCTTATCCTTTCCATCTTTATCAAACTTAACAAAGTGCTTATAGCCTTCATAGTCGCCGATAACTTTAATATAAAAATTTTCTTCCCATTCGGGTAAAAACCTTTTAACAGGGCATATAAAAAACTTGGTAATAATCCCTTCCTGCTTGAGCTTCTTAACAATATCCCAATCAAAATCACCCCAGGGATATAGTTGTTTTTGCTCTTTTTCAAGCTGCATTACAGTATGGAAATTATTCTCAAACTCTTTTTCTATCTCTTTAAGCCTGTTAAATATCTCTTTGCCGGAGGAGAGTTTCGGAAGTAATTCAATCTCTTCAGGCTCCTGCATTTTAAGCTTTTTAGCAGCCTTATCTACCTCTGACAAGTGTCTGTACAGATCCTGCATTTCAGCAGTAGGATCTTTAATTTTTTCATTAATATGCACTACTCCGATTTTTCTGATATCTTTCAGAAAATCACTATATGCAGAATGGTGCACCAAAAATGAGTATTTATACATCGGAATAATCATACCTCAGCCTCCTGTCTTTGCTTTTCCTGTCTGTCTTTAACAATTTTCTGTGCCGACTTGGACAAATTATCCTGATCTTCAAGGAATCGTTTAATCTTCAGAATAGCATCCTGATATCCGGGGATTTGAACTTTCTCATAAAGATTAACCTTTTGGGTTGTTTTCTTCCTGACAAAATCCAGGAGTTCCATTTTTCGGTTATAAACTTCCCTTTCAACTGCCACCTCTGCAATCTTCTTTATGATTGTAATTCCATCAATAAACCAGACAGGTTGATTAAAAAGATTATCACTGTTAATTTCAAAATCTATATTATCAAGCACCGGCGTGAACACACCTGCTATCTTTTTGGAAGATAGTTTAACATCGCTAAGCCTTACCAAGCTTTGATCAAATTCACCCCATAACCTGGCCATTTTAACATAAGAAGATATCTGCTTGCGATACTCTTTCTCAAGCGATGTAGCCATATCTTTGGCTTTTTTCACTTCAACCCTGAGCGCAGACTCCTTATTTTTAAGAATAGGCAATGCCCTCTCTCTTATTTTAAGTTGCTTGTCGAGATTTTGAAGTGCTATTTTATTATATTGAAATTTTACTGCCACCTGATCAAAATTTTTAATTCAAAATTATAAATCCTCTCAATCAGCTTTTGATCAGTTCTTCCAGTATTTTTCCACCAGATTTTCCCTGATTGCTACTTCAGCCTTGCTGAAATATTTGCCAAATAGTTCCCATGAAATATCTAACATGGTGTCTGTATCAACATTTACGTCGATTGCCAGAAGTCTGTCTGAATACTCTGTTGCATACTGCAATGTACGTTCATCATAATCGGTAAGATCAAATCCATTTTCCAATTTTGTACGTGCATTGGCAGCATCAGCATAAAGACGGATTGCCGAATTCATTACCTGTGGATGATCTTCTCTGGTTTGCTTGCCAATAACCAGCTGTTTTAGTCGTGACAGTGACCTGAAAGGGTCTACAATTACTTTTCCAATATCTGAATCGCGACGGAGGAACAACTGACCTTCAGTAATATAACCGGTATTATCAGGAATAGCATGGGTAATGTCTCCTCCCGACAAGGTAGTAACAGCTATAATAGTAATTGACCCTCCTGAAGGAAATTGAACAGCTTTTTCATAAATCCTGGCAAGGTCTGAATAAAGTGATCCCGGCATACTATCCTTTGAGGGTATCTGATCCATCCTGTTCGATACAATACTTAAAGCATCGGCGTATAGTGTCATATCAGTCAGAAGCACAAGCACATTTTCATTTTTATCAACAGCAAAGTACTCGGCTGCAGTAAGAGCCATGTCGGGAACTAAAAGGCGCTCTACAGGCGGATTTTCAGTAGTGTTCACAAAGCTCACTATCCTGTCAAGCGCACCTGCATTGTCAAATACATGTTTAAAATAGAGATAATCATCATTTGACAACCCCATACCTCCCAGAATGATCTTATCAGCTTTTGCTCTCAGTGCAACATTAGCCATCACCTGATTGTATGGCTGATCGGGATCTGCAAAAAATGGAATTTTCTGCCCCGATACCAAACTATTGTTAAGGTCAATCCCGGCAATGCCTGTTGCAATTAACTGCGAAGGCTGCTTGCGCCTTACCGGGTTAACCGATGGACTTCCAATGTCCCTGGATACTCCCTGAATCTCGGGGCCTCCGTCAATCGGTTCTCCATAAGAGTTAAAAAACCTGCCGGCAAGCTCATCACTAACTTTAAGCTGGGGAGGTCTGCCCAAAAAACTCACCTCTGCATTTGTCGGGATCCCTTCCGTGCCTTCAAAGATTTGCAAAGTAACATCCTCGCCTGTAATTTTTACCACCTGTGCCATTCTGCCATTGACGCTGGCTATTTCATCGTAACCCACATCCGTGGCTTTCAATGTAACAGTGGCTTTTGTTATATTTGTTAATTTTGTATATACTTTCTGAAATGCCTGGCTTTCCATAATAATATAATTTCCTTATTAATGATTATCACTTAAAATTAGTTTGCCCTCTCATTGATCAATTTTTCCAGATTCTCCTGATGACGGAAAAATTTCTCGGTTTTAAATTCACTATAGTTCATCTGCTTAAACTCATTAATCACCTGTTTGAAAAATAAGCTGACATCTTCAAAATGGTCAAAAGAGTATTTCCTGTCAACAACTTCCAAAACTTTTGCCAGCATATACTGCTGCCGGGCCATTGGGGTGGAAGCATCCACTGCATCAAAAGCATCCTGTTGAAGGATCACAAAGTCGATAAGCTCAGATTTCCAAAAAGTTTCATGAAAATTAAGCGGAACGCCATCATCTCCTAAAATATTGATCTGTTCCATTGCCTCTTTACCTCTCAGAAGAATATCCTTAACATCCAGTACATTCCGAAGCCAGTTCTCACTGATGTTTTTTGCAAAATGCTCTTGTACTTCAGGATATTCAAGGTATTTGGAATAACTGTCTATCGGGTCAATTGCCGGATAACGTTTACTGTCGGCACGTGCCTGGCTCAATCCGTAAAAACAACGTGCAGCTTTGCGGGTACTTTCTGTTACAGGCTCTTTCAGATTACCGCCTGCCGGTGATACAGTTCCTATAAATGTAATAGATCCTGTTTTACCGTTATTCAGATAAACAAATCCTGCTCTTGAGTAAAAATTGGATATAATCGCCGGCAAATCCATCGGAAATGCATCGGGACCGGGAAGCTCCTCAAGTCTATTAGACATTTCACGGAGCGCCTGTGCCCAGCGGGATGTAGAATCTGCCATCAATAAAACCTTGAGCCCCATGGCCCTGTAATACTCTCCAATTGTCATGGCAGTATATACAGAAGCCTCACGAGCAGCAACAGGCATATTGGATGTATTGGCTATAATGATAGTTCTTTCTATAAGTTTTTTTCCTGTATGCGGATCATCAAGCTCAGGGAACTCTGTAAATATCTCAACAACCTCATTTGCCCGCTCTCCACATGCAGCTATAATAACAATGTCTGCTTCCGCCTGCTTGGATATCGCATGCTGCAAAACGGTTTTACCTGTTCCGAAAGGACCGGGAATAAAACCTGTACCTCCTTCAGTAATCGGGTTGAGAGTATCCATACAACGTACGCCTGTTTCAAGAAGTCTGAAAGGACGCGGCTTCTCTGTATATGCACCAACAGCTACCTTAACAGGCCACTTTTGAACCATTGTCAGCTTAATGTCATTATTGTTCTCATCAGTTACAACTGCGATCTGTTCATCTACAGTATACTCACCCTCGCCAATAATCTCTTTCAGCTTAAAAACACCCTGCATCTTGAACGGAACCATGATCTTATGAGGTTGACCATTTTCATCAACCTCCCCGAGCCAGTCGCCTGCCTGCAGCTCATCGCCTGCAGATGCAATTGGTTTAAAGCTCCACTTTGTCTCTCTGTCTAACGGATCAGTATACTCACCTCTTTTAAGAAATACACCCTCCATTTTATCAAGGTCATTCTGGAGTCCGTCATAATTCTTTGATAAAATACCGGGGCCAAGAGTCACTTCCAGCATATGCCCCTGAAATTCTACTTCCGATCCCGGTTTCAATCCCCTTGTACTTTCAAACACCTGTACAAAAACATTTTTACCTACCACCTTAATAACTTCAGCCATAAGCCTCTCGTCACCAAGAGTAATAAAGCAGATTTCATTCTGGGCAACCGGACCGTTAACTTCTACCATTACAAGATTGGCTACAATACCAACCACAATGCCTTTTGTTTTATTTTCTTTTTCCATATGTTATTGTGAATTCTTCAGGAAATTCAAAATTGGTTTTTAATTTATCTAAAAACTGATTAAATATCTGTTGTCCTTTTTCTTTATCAAGTACAAGCCAACGCTCTGTAATAAATAACTTAAGAAGGAATGCCAATATTTTTTCAATAGAGAAATAGTTAAAAAAAGTAATCTCATCCAAAAATTTCCAAAAATGATTGTCAAACTGCATCTCTCTATCAAGAATATTATCAATTTCAAACATTTGAATAATATTTTCTATATCAATATTCTCATCCGATATCCCGAAATCACGGGCGCGGCTTCTTTTCAATGCACGAGCCAATTCATCATCACCAATAATAGCATCCTCATAAGCTATTCCATATTTTCTTCCATTAAGGGCAAGTAAAATATTGCCCATAACCCTTTTATAATTTGCAACTTTTTTAACAAAATCATTTCCCGAAGAGAACATTAAATCGTACCATCCTTGATTAAGGCTACTTATAGCCACAGATTTGGAGATTTTCTCTTCAGCATTGTGCCAACTCTTAATAAAATCTGCCATATATCCGGGCAATAAAGAAAAATTTAATGACTCAAGCTGCTTTTTATCAAGGTATGGTGCCAGAAAATCCATTGAATAATTCCCTCTTATATCCCATTCAGGCTCCTTTTCATAAAGCAGACCAAGCAGATTATCATGATCCCGGGGAAGATAAAATAACTTCACTGACTTAAAATCTGAAGAGTGCAACTCATTTTCCAAATACTCCCGGAGTTCAACCGAAGAGAAGTGAAGCTTTTTATCATCAGGAATAATATCAGGCAAACCTGCTACAAGACAATAATAATTTCTTCTGCTCATTTTTCCTCATCAAAAAGAAGTTGACTGGTCTTAGGCCTCAAATAGCCCTGAAGGAAGTTGATAAAGTCATCATCAGTAAAGCTGATCAAATAACTATTATCTGACGGCCCGATCTTAAAACCGGATTTGACTTTAGACGAAAAAGCAACGTCAAGTCCTTCATTCAGCGTAACAGCAAGATTATTTTTAAAATAAGATCCGAGCTTTTCCCTGTCTGATTCAGATAAAATCACTTTCAGGTCAGAGCTCTCTTTTTCGATCCATCCTTTAACAACATTTAAAATAAGCTCTTTCAGATAGTCCTTATCAGAAAATAACTCATTCACAGAAGGTTTAACAACCTGCATGGTAATAAGACCGGTAATTTTCTGTTTAATGCTGGATACTGCCTGGTTTAATGACATCTTAATCTCAGATTCAACCTGCCGTTGTAAATCAGCCGATTTATTCTGTGCTTCCCGGATCATCTTATCAGCCTCATCCTGAGCTTCTTTTTTAATACGTGAAGCTGTCTCGCCGGCTTCCTTGACAATAGCATCTGCTTCCTCCTTTGCCTTTTGAATTCCTTCGTTAAAAATGGTTTCTGTTAGTTGTTGAATTTTTGAATTCATATTTCTGATATTAAAATTGCATACTATTCTCCTGATGCCTGCTTTAAAACAAAATAAAAAACAGACTCAGTTATATTATTATGATCCTTTTCAAATCAAAAACGGTAAAATTAGCAACAAGATTTAAATAAGAAAGGAACAATAGCAGCAATTTTAATATTTTATGCCGTATAATATATTCCTGAATAAATATAAAATCAATATAAAAAATACAAAAAATATTATCCTGCAATTAATTAGCTGAAGATTTTTTTTGGTAATCAATTTTTTAATAATGAAATAAAGATAAAAAAGTAAATTTATAAGCATAATATTGACAATAAAAGTGCTTTATGTCTTTTAATATTGATTTAACATTAGCGTAATTTGAATATTTGAAGCCTGCTCAGACATTTTGTCTGTATCCTTTAAATGATATTGCATCATTTTATATTTTATTGTATGAATACAGCGCAAAAAACTGTCTTCACGGTTTTACTGACTTTATACTTATTTATAAGTTACAGCTCACAAGGTCAGAGAGCTATTGATTACAGTCAGTTTTCAACTGCCTGGTTCGACTCTGTAAGAGCCCGGATATATGACAATTCTAAAGAGCACTACATTATTAACGCCTACAGGCTAAACCGGTCTGATAGAATCAAAATTGATGGCAGATTAGACGAACCTGCCTGGACAAAAGCAGAACACAAAGGTGACCTGCTTGAAAAAGAGCCATTCCCACTAATACCCATGAGTGAACAAACTGAATTTGCCATACTGTATGATGATGAGAATTTATATATTGGTGTATGGTGTTATGATTCTGAACCAAATAAGATTGTGAGGCAGTTAGCCCCCAGGGGAACAGTTGCTCCTGATCACCTGATGCTGTTTATTGACAGTTATCACGACCACAGGACAGGGTACAAATTTGTGGTTTCACCTACCGGAGTGCAGGTTGATGAATTACGTTACGACGATATTAAGCGGGACGGCAGTTGGAACGGAATCTGGTACTCCGAAGGATTTATCGATGAAAAAGGATGGTATGCAGAATTAAAGATACCTTTTTTTAATTTCAGATATTCATCCGATGAAAAGCAGATATGGGGTTTCAATATTATGCGAACGATCTCAAAAGATGCCTCACGAGGACAATGGAAACCCCACCTGCCGGAATGGGACAACACCACCCGGATGTCGCAAATGGGTCATATAGAAAATATTAATAAAATTAAGCCTGGCCGCACTTTTGAGCTCAGGCCCTACGGCGTTGCAGGAGCAACAAAATCAGCAACCCGGAAAACTGTCTGCACAGGAAGTATCGGCGGTGATATCCGGTACAGTCCGGGGCCAAACCTGACAGCTGATTTTACAATTAATCCCGATTTTGCGCAGGTTGATGCAGATGTTTTCGAAATTAACCTTACCCGCTATCCTACCAGATTTAACGAGTTACGTCCTTTTTTTACCGAAAGGATCAATATTTTTAATACCCCCCGTGAATTATTCTACAGCAGGAGAGTAGGTGCCAAAGGAGATATCCTTGGCGGAGTGAAAATGACCGGAAAAATAAATAACGGCATAGAGTTCGGTATACTGGGAAATATTACCGGTAAATCATTTTTTTCAAATTATGACCGAAATGGAGAAAAAGCTTTTTTCGGAGTAGCCAGAATCAAAAAAGATATCTTTAAATCGGGCACAATAGGTTTATTAACAGCAACCAAAGAGGAATCAGGATCATTTAACAGAACTTTTGGAGTTGATGGAAGCATTACGCTCAGCAATTATAATATTGTTGATTTTCAAATCTCAAAAGGACAAATTGAATCAGGACCGGCCAATAATATGGCATATAACTTCTCATATATGAGGACAGGCGACAAGATAGGGGCATCAATTATTTATGACAGGATAGAACCGGCATTCGAAATTAACCGGATAGGTTATATTCAAAAAGAAGCGGACAGAGGATGGAGCAGTTTTACAGGATCAATAAGATATAGCCCGCGAATTAATAAACACCACATCCGCCGTATCTCAACAAATCTGATCTACCGAAATACAACCGATATCTTTACAGATATCTATATCAACAGATGGCTGGCACTATTTCCTGAATTTACTCCTGCCCCGGAATTTGGAACCATTGAAAAAGCCAATGAGGGAAAAAGGTTTATTTCCGGAGGGATAAGAGATGACAATAACTTTTCAGTTACCGGAGATTTAACAATTAATATGATCAATGAGATGTCTCTGCAAACAGAGTTTAAGCAATTTTCAAATACAGAGCTTACCGGCAGATACCATGGTAATTTTTTAAAAACAGCCTATTCAACCAGACCCCTCAGTTTAGGAACACGGATTGCCGGCATCCTCTCTGCCAAAAAAGGAACATATTATAACTTTACCAAAAAGTATGCAGGTAAACAAAAAGGAGTTTCCCTGACCGGAGAAAGTTACATCGGATATAATGTACTTACTTCACTTGAAGCTGATTTTACTAAAACATATAACCCCGGGAAAAGAAACGATGGCAACTATTTTAAGTTATCATCCAATACAACGCTGATGTTTACCAAAGATTTTTATTTTCGTCTTCATGCACAGGGAATATTCGGAACAACATATTACGATATTAAGCAGATCAACAATGAATATTTAGTTAGCTGCCTGCTAAGCTGGGAGTATCGTCCGGGCAGCTTTTTATATCTTGCATACAATGAAAACAGATTTGACTTTTCCGATCCCGGATATTCAAAATTTATGGCCTTTAACAACCGGACTGTACTATTGAAACTATCTTATTTTTTCAGCCTTTAACATCAGGGAAGCCCAAAGTGTTTTTCAATAAACTTTAGAGTTCCGGCAGCATGTATCTCATGCCCTCCGTTAA
>CAZLZJ010000016.1:39245-41635 GCA_964563975.1 uncultured Prolixibacteraceae bacterium | reverse complement strand
AAATTTACAGATGGTTTTTTTTACTCAACTTTTATAAGGAGGTCGTAAATTTTTGTCTCTCCCGGTTCAAGAAACAGTAATGTTCCGTCTTCTCTTGCTGCAGCCTGACCCTTTGGCGGATGGGTACCGGGTTCCAGCCCCGTGACATATTCATCCCGGCCCCAATGTTGCCAGCTGGTGAGCCAGGGGAGTTGTTCCTTTTTGAAACTAAGGCTGACCCGCAGATTTAATCCGGGATTAAATATTTCACTTTTGCAATATCCCTTCTCATCTGCTTCAATATCGATAGAAGCCACTGAACCTCCTCCTCCAGAGTGTATATCCATTGGAGGTTTGCAGGTTTGATAGTCGCCTCCTTCAGAAAAGATCGGATCGTCGTCACTGCGGGGAATCAGTTTGCCTTTCCATATAAGTTTAGTTCCTTCATCAATCAGCGGCCATCCGAAATTCATGTGATAAAGAAGCATATGCGGGACAGGCTGATTTCCTAAGTTTGTCACTTCGTCATGAATCTTTATTTCAGATACTCCAAGTATTCCGGAGATAGTTCTTTTTAGTTCAATACTGGGGCCAAAGACTGTTGATTGTAACATTGTACCGGTAATACTCATTTCATAGTTGTTATTACGGATATCCGGCTGGATAATTGATTCTATATTAGCCGGCATATGACTTATGCGATCATGAAGCCCTCTTTCCCCATATTGATCTTTTTCAGGATCGCCCACATGTGTCAGCCCGCATGTTACAAGCAATCCTCCTGTAAAAGTATCAAGCCATAATGCATCACGGTTAACAGCCGGATTACCCGGTGTAACACCGGAATGGCTCAGCCATACAAGGCTGTGCCGGCAAAAAAATGTATCTGCAATATCCATTGCCCGGTCAGGTAAAATTTTAAAACGCAATCCCGACCCGGTATTAAACCAGGCAATCCTGGTTCCTCTGCCATTCCCGTTATCAATAATTGATGTTTCAATTCCGCCTAATTGATGTGAATTAGAGATTTTCCCTTTCCAGTTCGGACTTTCCGGACTGACCTTTGATTTCGTTATCTTATTTTTATCCATATGAATATAACTTAGTTAAACAATATATAATCAAGTACTTCTTTCATCAAAAATCATAATCTTAGCTTAAAGATATTAAAATTTATTTTAAACGGCAGGGAATGGATTATAATAATCCTTTAGGAAGGTGAAAGAAGTATGAAGGGATAGACCGGTATATTTCGTAAGATCCAAAAAATAATGATAATGAAAAAGATTAACAACGGAGTATATTTATGGTAGAGAATATTTGTACGGGCAGGTTTAAATATTGACCATATAATATGGTAAAAAATTAAAATAATAACAGGAATAACTAAAATATTGTTTGCTGTAACTCCCGGCAGGTTCAAATGGAGCAGATTGTGTAAAGCACGCAGTGAGCCACAACCCGGGCAATATAATCCTGTGATTGTATGAAAGGGACATGGGGGAAATATACCGGAAGAGGCGGGATTAAAAAAATACAATAAACTTACTGACAGAATAATTCCTGTCAGCAGACTTATTAATAATATTTTTCTCACCTGTTACAGGTTGATAGAATCAAGGGCTTTCAATCCAAAACCAGCAATAACTCCGAATGCCAGTAATATTATCCAGATGAGAACGGCGGCAAGGCCTGCTCCAAAAGCCACCCATGCCCATATTTTAGCATTTTTACTGGCTGTTTCAGCCCCGGGGATATCTCCGGCTACCCATTTTGAATTAACCTGTGCGGCATAAATAATGGAAATAATGCCAAATGGAAGGCAACATAGAATTGTGGTTAAAACTGCCCAGACTAAGTAGTTTTGGGGAGGTATTGATGAAGCGTTTTGCTGTTGTTGTATAGGTTGATCAGTCATAATTTAAAAATTTTAATAATTAATTAGTATTTGATTTATTTTCAAATTTAATTAAATGGATTTTGAAAATGAATAAAGTTAATAATAATTTTCAGGTTTGTTGATCAATATTCAATACCTTTTCTTGCTTTTATACCTTTAGTGTAATAATGTTTAATCTCTTTCATTTCGGTGACAAGGTCTGCAATATCAATTAATTCAGGAGGGGCATTGCGGCCTGTGACAACAATTTCTGTTCCGGGCTGTCTTTTTTCCAGCACTTCAATCAACTCTTTTGCTGAAAAGAGCTTAAATGATACTGCTATACAGGCTTCATCGAGGATTATAAGGTCGTGGAGACCTTTTTCAAGGATGGAAGATATCTCTTCAAGCCCTTTCCGGGCTGCTTCAATGTCTTTATCGGTGGGAGTATTTAAAATAAAACTTTCCAATCCGTATTGTTTTATTTCAATTTGAGGGAGATACTTTTTAATTGCTATTATTTCAGAATAGA
>CAZLZJ010000016.1:0-39145 GCA_964563975.1 uncultured Prolixibacteraceae bacterium | reverse complement strand
TCTAATTCAAGATACCATTCGTAGCCATATTTACGGATCAAAGGTTCTTTAAGGAATTTGAACAGTGGTAGCTGAAAAGCATCTCCATGATCAATAGCGGGTTTGCAAATATCAAGTTTTTCATAGTTTAATGCATCAAAATTTTTGTATGATTTGATTCTTATCGGGAACAGGTGACAAGAGAGAGGTTTTCTGAAATTTGTTTTTTTGTTGTTAAAAGCTTTTTCAATGCTGCAACTTAAAATGCCGTTTTCATCATAAAATGAGTATACACACCGCCCGTTATCAGCAAGGGGAGTGACCAGGTCGCCTTCAAAGTCGATCAAAGAAAAACCTTTGTTTTTGATTACCCTGATACTGTCATCGGGAAGGTATTTTTTAAAAATTGGATATAATTGCTGCAGTATATCTGACTCTTCAGGGGTTAACGGGGCTCCGGAATCTCCTTCAATGCAGCATGCCCCTTTGCATTTTACAAGATCACACTTAAATTTTTTTTCAAGAATTTCTCTGCTGATAATGGCACGGCCTATTTCGATCATAATTGAGATTAATTTTTATCACAATGGCTGATTTTTTCAGACAAAAATATTACAATTGCCGGATCCGGTTTTTATGCCCGATTAATTAAATTTTTTCCTGTCATCTCTTTTGGAATATCAAGCCCCATGATTGATAGAAGGGTAGGAGCAACATCAGCCAGGACACCATTTTTCAGTTTAACATCTTTTTTATCATTACTTACCAGAATACATGGCACCGGGTTAAGTGAATGTGCCGTATTTTCCGAACCATCTTCATTTATTGCATTATCGGCATTTCCATGGTCTGCAATAATCATTATATCATAATCTCCTTCAAGGGCTGCTTCCACCACTTCATCAACACATTTATCAACTGCTTTAACAGCTTTGTATATGGCATCATAAACTCCGGTATGACCTACCATATCACCATTTGCAAAATTCAGGCAAATAAAATCAGCCTCTTTATTTTTAAGCTTTGGCACAATAGCTTCTTTGATTTTTGGTGCTGACATTTCGGGCATAAGGTCATATGTGGGCACTTTAGGAGATTGTATTAATATTCGTGTTTCCCCTTCGAACTCCTTTTCGCGTCCACCACTAAAGAAAAAGGTGACATGAGCATATTTTTCTGTTTCAGCTATACGTATCTGTTTAAGTCCTGCTTCAGAAATGACCTCTCCCATTGTATTTGTAACATTCTCTTTATCGAAGATCACATTAATATTTTTGAAGTCGGCTTTATAGTTAGTCATGGTAAACCACTGCAACGGCATGGTTTTCATTCCAAATTCATGAAAATTTTCCTGTGTAAAAGCTATGGTGATTTGCCTGAGCCTGTCAGTTCGGAAATTAAAACAGATAACCACATCATCTTTTTCAATTAAAGCAACAGGCTCATCATCTTTATTAACCATTACAACAGGTTTAATAAATTCGTCCGTGATACCTTCATCATAGGAGTTTTGTATTGCAGTAAGAATATCTGTGGCTTTTGTGCCTTTACCTTTTGTATACAGGTCGTATGCCAGTTTAATCCGATCCCAGTTTTTATCTCTGTCCATACCATAGTATCTTCCTATCAGAGAAGCAAATTCAGCATTGGTTGAGGAGAGGGCGCGGAGGTCTTCTTTAATGAATCCGTATCCCGAATGGGGGTCAGTATCTCTCCCGTCAGTCAGCCCGTGAATAAAAATCTTTTCAACTCCCATGCCGGTTCCTATTTGCGATAAAGCAACCATATGGGAGCTTAGTGCATGGACACCGCCCGGACCAATCAATCCTATGAGGTGCACTTTTTTGTTATTTTCTTTTGCATAGTTGAAGGCTTTCAGGATTACCGGATTTTGCCATAGTGATCTGTCTTTTATTGCCCGTGTTATCTTTACCATATCCTGATAAAGCACTCGTCCTGCCCCTATATTGAGATGCCCTACCTCAGAGTTTCCCATTTGTCCGTCAGGGAGTCCCACATTTTCACCACTTGTTAAAAGTTGAGAATGGGGATATTCTTTTATTAATTTATCCATTGCAGGTGTTGGAGCTGTGGCAATAATATCACCTTTTGAACCGTCACCGATCCCCCATCCGTCAAGTATCATCAATAAGGCTTTCTTTTTTAAACTCATAAGGGGTTAATAAAATTTTGATCTTTTATCAGTAATTTCTGCATTTTCACGATGGGCCATATAAGCTGATGAATTTGTACGGAAGTTGTGTTCCCGGGCAAGTCTCATCCTTTCACTTTCAATATCAGCATCTTCTTCCCGGTTAACTGAAGAAACCTTTACCAGGAATATACCGTTGTTTCCGGCAACAGGTTTTGAAATAATATCCGGTTCAGCCGCCAAGGCTGCTCCTATCAGTGCCGGTTCCACTCCTGCACCCGGGACCTGGAATGAGTTAAATGTGATATCTTTTGCGTTTCTTACAGTAGTTCCCAGCTCACTTGCAATAGTATAGAGATCGCTTTTTTCTTCGATAGCTTTTTTGACTTTTTCCATTAAAAATTGTGCTTTCTTCTCTTTATAAACAGCAATGTTCACTCTTTGTTTAACAGATTCGAAATTTGCTACTCCCTCTTCCGCCACTGAAGTCAGTGCTGCTATTACAAAGTTGTCTCCAAGGTCGAAAATTGTTGATCCCTGTGTGTCTTTCAGAATTTCTCCGGCTTTAGATCCGTAGGCAGCTCTTACAAGCGTGCGGGCATTGATGAGGTCTTTAACTTTGCGATCATTTTCTTTCAGAACGGCAGATATTTTTTCTAATTGTTGTTTTTCAACAGCTTCATCAAATTTTTGTTTTGAGGTTGCTTCGCTTGCAAATTTGCTGGCCCTGGCATATACATTCTGATAAGTTTGGGTGCTGGGTGTAACATTTCTTACTATGTATGCCACTTGTACCTGTCTTGTTTCAACTCCTCTTTTTGTGGTTTGCACTATATGTATTCCAAATTGGGAGGGGACAATTGTGACCTCTTTTATTTTGTTGTTAAATGCAGCAATTTCGAAAGGTTTAACCATACGGCCTCTTTCAAACCACCCTAAGTCACCTCCTTGCAATGAAGATCCCTGATCGGTTGAAAACTCGCGTGCAAGTGAAGCAAAGTCACTGCCATTTTCGATAGCGGTTTTCAGGCTGTCGGCCAATGCTTCTTTTATTACAAGGTCTTCTTGTGAATTGACTTCAAGGAGAATATGTCTGGCTTCTACTGAATCCGGCATCATCTCTGAAGCATGAAGTTTGGCAAGTTTGTAAGAGTCCTCTTCCCTGTAGGGGCCGAAAATGCTGTTTACGGGTGTTTCCGAATCAAAAATCCATATGGCTATATCTTCATCCAATCCCTCTTTTTTATACCAACTGTCGTCAAACTGCACATCAGAATTGGAATTGACAAAAGTTATATTTTCAGTGGTTTCGGCAAAATCCTGAACAATATCATTTATCCACTTTTCTGCATCCTCAAAATCTTGTTGCGACGGGGTTACGTTAAAAGTTATATATTCTATTGTACGGGCTTTATCCTGTTTATAGGAATCACTGTTTTTAGTGTAATAATTTCTCAGGTCTTTATCCGTTATAACTACCTGGCTGTCTGCAACCGAGTTGATGTTGAGCATTATATAATCAAAATCAACCTTTTTGTTTTTTTCTTTGAGGCTTTTTTCAACTTCGTGGGATGTAACATACAAACCTTTGCTGACGAGATTGTTATATTTAGTCTGAATTCTCTCTTCTTCTATTTGTTTTTCAAGGAACAGCCAGTATTGACGCTGCTCGGGAGATACACCGGTTTCAAGGTGTTGAAGGAACCTTATCACAGCACCTCTGTCTACCTGCCCTGTATTTGGATTTCGGAACAGCTGCTGGACTATTGGATGAAGGTTAGTTCCCTGCAGCATATCAAACATCTCTTCTGATGTTACAGTCAGGCCCAGGTTTTCGTATACTTCAGCCATAACATACTGCTTTTCAATGCTTTCCCATGCTTGCTGCCTTACTTGCGCCCAGGTATCTTCATCAAGCTGATTTTGAGAGGTATTCATTTTATAGATTTCACCCAGCTCTTCCACCTGCTTGTGAAACTCAGGGTACTGGATCGATTCACCTTTAATTTCTCCTATTTCAAGTCTGTCTTTTTGAAACAGTGAGCTTCCGGTTCGAAGCACATCACCAAGGACAAATGCAGCCAGCGATATTCCAATCACGATTGCCACCAATATCCCTGCTTTTGTTCTGATAGTTTGTAATGTTGCCATTAATTTTCAGTTATTATAATGCAAATCTTATTTAAAAATTTAGAGCTACGAAGATAATAATTTTCGAATGAAACCATTATTATTCAATAAAAAAAGGCAGCTTTTGTAAGCTGCCTTAAAGCCATGAAAACAATTAAACAATGTTCAGAAAACAGAAAAACCAGAAAAATTAAATTGTCATAATATCTTTTTCCCTGGCCTTCACCAAAATATTTATTTTTTCAATATAGTCATCCGTAAGTTTTTGCACTTTATTTTCAATATCTTTTTTGATATCTTCAGACAGCCCTTCATTAAGAAGTTTTTTAAGCAGGGTGTTAGCATCTTTTCTTGCATTCCTGATACTGACTTTTGCAGTTTCACCCTCTTTGTTTACCTGCCTGACAAGTTGTTTCCTTCTCTCTTCGGTCAGGGCGGGAACATTAATCCTTATAATTTCACCGTTATTTTCAGGATTAAAGCCTAAATTTGCTGCCATAATGGCTTTTTCAATAACCGGGATCATACTTTTTTCCCATGGCTGGATAGCAATGGTTTTTGGATCCGGCGTGCTGATATTGGATACCTGGCTAAGGAGTGTATTGCTACCGTAATATTCTACCTGAACACTATCCAGCATAGCCGGTGATGCTTTTCCTGCCCTGATATGTATCAGCTCTTTTTCCAAGTAATTAATTGCAGCGTCCATCTTTGTTTTACACTGTTCTGTTACTGAAGCTACGTCTTTTTGCATTGGTCAGGTTATAATATACTTTTATAAAAACTTTTTAACGAACAAAAGCAAAAATAAAAAAAATATTTTTACATCAAAATTATTCCTTCTCTTTTCTTACTTGTCCGGAGGCTTTTTATTTAACCAAAGTGCCAATATTTTCTCCTTTTAATATATTTAGGAGAGACCCCTTTTTATTCATATTAAATACAAGCAAGGGTAAGTTGTTCTCTTTACAAAGTGTAATGGCAGTTAGGTCCATAACTTTTAAATTTAATCTGTATATTTCGTCGTAGCTTATTTGATCAAATTTTTTTGCTTTTGTATCTTTTTCAGGATCAGCAGTGTATATACCATCAACCCTTGTGCCTTTAAGCATTATTTCTGCTTCGGTTTCAATTGCCCGAAGGGCACTTGCAGTATCTGTTGTGAAGTAGGGGTTTCCGGTTCCTCCTGCAATAATTGCAATTTCACCATTTGTCATGGCTTCAACTGCTTTTTCCTTAGTATAAAAAGTTCCTATGGGTTCCATTCTGATTGAAGTGAAAACAGTTGCTTTTACTCCCGCGTTAATTAAGGCGGATTTAAGTGCCAGGCTGTTAATGATTGTTGCCAGCATGCCTATCTGATCTCCTGTAACCCTGTCGAATCCCAAAGAAGTTCCTTTTAGCCCCCTGAAAATATTCCCTCCTCCGATCACTATGGCAACCTGCACTTTTAAAGAGATTAACCCGGCAATCTGTTTTGCATAATCTTCAATAACTGCTTCATCGATTCCGTAATTTCGGCTTCCCATAAATGCTTCGCCGCTTAGTTTTAATAGTATTCGTTTATATTTGATCATGATAATGGTTTACTTAACAATGATTCCTTTTTTTTCGCATAGGCTGAGGCCCAGTTCACTTAACTTATATTTTTGTATTTTTCCGCTTGCGGTCATTGGAAATTCATCAATAAAAAATACATATTTGGGAGCTTTGTAACGTGCAATTTTACCTCTGCAAAAATCGGTTACCTCCTCTTCTGTTAAAGATTTGCCCTTATTTATCCTGATAAATGCAGCTACTTCTTCTCCATATCTTGCGCTTGGTATACCTGTAACTTCAACAGTTTCAATTTGCGGCATCCGGTATAAGAAATTTTCAATTTCACGTGGATAAACATTTTCTCCTCCCCTTATAATCATATCCTTTATTCTGCCTGTAATCCGGTAAAAGCCATCTTCCGTTTTAAGTCCCAGATCTCCTGAATGCAGCCATCCATTGCTGTCAATTGCATTTTTGGTAGCTTCGGGGTTTTTGTAGTACCCTTTCATAACATTATAACCCCGGCAGCATATCTCTCCCTGCTCTCCGGTTTTGCACTCTTCTCCCGTATCGGGATTAACTATTTTTACTTCAACATTGGGATATTCAAATCCAACAGTTGTGCATTTCACTTCCGGTGGATTATGAGCCCGGGTTGCGGTCATTCCGGGTGATGATTCGGTCAGGCCATATACAATGATTATATCTCTCATATTCATTTTGACCATTACCTGGTTCATTATCTCTATCGGGCATGGGGCACCGGCCATGATGCCTGTTCTTAATGAGCTGAGATCAAACATGTCAAACATGGGGTGGTTAAGTTCGGCAATAAACATTGTTGGTACCCCGTAAAGGGCAGTGCACTTCTCTTTTTCTACAGAGGCCAGTACCAGAAGAGGATCAAACTCCTCATTGAAGACTGCAGTTGCACCATGCGTAATTATAGCACACATAGCCAGTACACATCCAAAACAGTGGAAAAGGGGGACACATATAAGTACTTTTTCTTTTGAACTGAACTTCATACATTCGCCTGTGGCATATCCATTATTAATAATGTTATGGTGAGAAAGCATGACTCCTTTTGGAAAGCCGGTGGTTCCTGATGTATATTGCATATTTACCACGTCGTGACAGTTAATGGATTTTGATATGTCCTCAATTTCAAAATCGTCGACATGATTTCCCAAAAGTATCAGTTCTGCGGTATTGTACATACCCCGGTGTTTTTCCTGGCCAATGAAAACAATATTTTTTAATTCGGGAAATTTTTCACTTTTCAGATTACCTCTGGCGTTTTCTTTTATCTCAGGGATAAGCTTATATACCATTTTTACAAAGTCACTCTCTTTATATCCATCGGCAAGGCACAATGTATTTATATCGGCATCTTGCAACAGATACTCAAGTTCAGTACTTTTATAGCTGGTGTTGACAGTTACGAGAATAGCTCCAATTTTAGCTGTGGCAAACATAAAAGCAGTCCAGTCGGGTACATTTTTTGCCCATACCCCTACCTTATCTCCCGGCTTTACTCCAATATAGAGTAAGCCTTTGGCAAGGTTGTTTACCCGTTCATTAAATTGCCTGTATGTAAATCTTAAATTCCGGTCAGGATAGATTATAAAATCTTTGTCAGGGGTTTCAAAAGCCCATTTTTCCAGCATCTCCCCTAAGGTATAGTTAAGTAGTTCCATCTATTGCTTTTTGATTTTCAAAAAGGGGTATAAACAACTGCCAGAATTTTGGCAGGTTTGTTTTCACCCGCATGAACATTATGTTCTACAATTGAATCTAAGTAAATTGAGTCACCTTTAACGATACGGTATACATCTTTACCATAATTTATTTCGACACATCCTTCAAGTACATAGATGAACTCTTCACCCTCATGGGTAGAGAGTTTATAATCCGGTTCCTGTGAGGGTTCAATTTCAACAATGAAAGGCTCCATATGCCTGCCGCACTTATCCTGTGCCAAAGAGAAAAAGTTAAGATGTTCGCGTGATGATTCCTCTTTTGTGGAAAAGCTTATGCCCGATCTTTCTTCTCCGGCTCTTGTAATGACCGGACCCGGCTGGTTTTGATCATCCAGGAATGTTCCTATACGAACACCCAGTGCTCTGGATATTTTTATCAGATGGCCTAACGAGGGCATTACACCTTCTTCTTCAATTTTTTCAATTTGCCCTTCGTTGAGATTTGACTTTAAAGTCAGCTCTTCTCTTGATATTTTTCTGAATTCGCGAAATTCTTTAAGTTTATTACCAACAATATTTGAACTCATTTAGATATCGATTTTATTAGTTATAACCATCTTACATATTTAAAATCCTGCCGGTGAGGCAGTCCCGGGTTTTTCGGATAAAGTCTTATACCGTAATTGAATGATCCCGGATGCACCGGCTTATAGTTTAAAATATAATAGCATATTGAACCTTCTGTTTTTTCCACCTCAAAATCCAGACTTTCAACAATTTGCGGTGTTTCACGACTTCCGTTTTCCGTGACGATCAGTTCTACTCCCACTTCATTACATGATAAGCTCTTAAGGTCCAGCTCTACTTTCATCGGATAGTTTTTTCCAATTTTCATAATATGATTAATCTCATCATTGATAAATATATTTTTTAATTCAATATCATACCACTTCCCCAATATTTTGTACTTCCATGCTGAAAGTTCTTTTGCCCACTTGAAATTTTCATTTATAATATTTCGGGTTCTCTCATACTGAGGTATATAATATCTGTTAAAATAGTCTGTCATCATTCTGGCAGATGTAAAATTGGGAGCCACTAAGGCGATTGTATTTTTAATATAGTTAATCCACTCTGCCGGGATTCCCTCTTTATTACGATCATAAAATAATTTAACTATTTCTCCTTCAAGTAAATTATAAATAGTTTCTGCATCCAATTCATCCTGAAAATCCTGCACATCATAAGCTCTTTCAGCAGGAAGTGCCCATCCGGCATTTTTCTTATATCCTTCAACCCACCATCCATCCAAAACTGAAAAGTGGAGAGTTCCGTTCATTATCCCTTTTTGGCCGCTTGTTCCTGAAGCTTCAAGAGGTCTTGTGGGAGTATTTAACCAGACATCAACACCTTGCAGCATCATTTTAGCCAGGTTCATATCGTAATTTTGTATAAATAGAATTTTTCCCCTGAATTCAGGTCGTTTTGATATCTCTACAATATATTTTATAAGGTCTTGCCCCGCTTTATCTGCAGGATGTGCTTTGCCGGCAAAAATAAATTGTACCGGACAGTCGGGGTTATTTACAATTTTTGAAAGCCTGTCAAGGTCCCTGAAGAGAAGGTATCCCCTTTTATAGGTTGCAAAACGTCTTGCAAACCCTATAGTAAGGGCATTGGGGTTTAGTTTGCCCATCACTTCACTTATCAGCTTCGGATTTTCGTTTCTCTTTATCCAGCTATCGGAAAATTTTTCTTTGAAGTAATTAATCATTTTAACTCTCAGGGTCTTGCGTATTTCCCATATCTTTTCGTCAGGTACCTGATAAATATGGTCCCATGCTTCAAAATTGAGAAGGTTTTGTTGGAAATCAGTTGAAAAATATTCCTGATGAACACTTTTCCACTCCTGGGCCGTCCATGTGGAGTAGTGAACTCCGTTAGTAACATATCCTATTTCAAGTTCTTCTTCCAGATAACCTTTATAAAGTGATTTAAGAACTGATTTGCTGACCTTTCCATGCAGCATACTGACTCCGTTAATCCCTTGTGAAAGATTGCATGCCAGATAGCTCATATTGAAGTACTCTTCAGACGGGCCGGCTTTCCCAAGCATGTCAAATTCATCCCATCCGATCCCCATTTTGGGTTGATAGGATTTCATGTAATACTTAAAAAGATCATTGTGAAAAGAGTCATGTCCTGCAGGTACCGGGGTGTGTGTGGTAAATACGGTTGATGATCTGACCACCTCTCTGGCTTCATAAAATGTCAAACCATACTTTTCAATTATGTTGATTATCCGCTCTAATCCTATAAATGCCGAATGACCTTCATTACAGTGATATATATCAGGATTGTAGCCAAGTTTGTTAAGGGCTTTAATACCACCGATGCCCAAAAGTATCTCTTGTTTAAGCCGGTTTTCCTTATCGCCGCCATAGAGGTGGTGTGTAACATACCTGTCTTCTTCTCTGTTTTCAGGCATATCTGAATCGAGAAGGAAAAGTTTAACCGAGCCGACGTTAACCTGAAGAATATGTGCAAACATTATACGGCCGGGCAGTTCAATCTCTATTTTCATCCATTCGCCGTTTGAGTCTAAAACCGGTTGGACAGGAATTTTTGAGAAGTCCTGAAATTCATAGGTTGCCAACTGCTCTCCATGAAGATTCAGTACCTGTTTAAAATACCCGTAGCGGTATAGTAATCCAACTCCCACCAAGTTAACTTTCATGTCGCTGGCTTGTTTAAGATAGTCTCCTGCCAATACTCCCAATCCGCCTGAAAATATTTTTAAAGAATCGTGAAGCCCGTATTCCATGCTAAAGTATGCAATCTGAGGCAGCGGCAGCTCTTTTCTTTCATCAATATACCGGTTGAACTGATCAAATACTTTATGCATTTCAGAAATAAAATATTCGTCATTTTCAAGCTCCTGGAAACGTTTGTAGTTAACCTCGGCAAGCATAAAAACCGGATTGTGTTCCTTCTCTTTCCAAAGGTTTTTGTCAATATATTCAAATAGCTCTCTTCCGCTGTTATTCCAGACCCACCAAAGATTTCTTGATAACTCCCTGAGGGGGTAGAGCGAGTCGGGGAGGTGCGATTCAACTATGATTTTTTTCCAAACCGGTTGTTCTTCCTGTAAATTTCTTTTTATTTCCGGGCTCATATTAATGAATGTTGATAATTTATTTGTTAGGGTGCAAAAATACACTTTCTATTTTGGTATGGGAACTCAGGCAGGTCAATATTTTGTAAAAAGGCTTTATTTATTTTAGAAACAGTATGGTTTTTATTTTCGCGGTTTAATTCTTTTTGCTGATTTCTTCAGATTTTGAAGGGCATTCAGCTCTGTTTCCAATTTTTTTATTTTTTTATCCTTATCCTGAATCAGCTGATGAAGGGCAGCAATTTCCTGTTCAACTTTTTTTACGGGTATTGCTGAATTTAATCTGATTTTAAAATCGCTCAAAATATTCATATAATTTATAAAGGCCTCATATGGTGAGTCGAAGGGATTAAAAAAGCCATGGACTTCACCATTTGAGAACATTTTTGTACACATATAGTAAAAATGGTCACTTACCTGCAGATAATTCCAGTCTTTTATAAGTTTTTCGTTATCACACACCTTCATCCGGTCGCACATGGTGTATAGCTTAGTGAATGCTTCTTTTTGCATATCATTGCCTAACCAGGCAGTAAGATCGCGTTCTTCATCAGCCCAGGAGATGGGGTGGGGAACATTTACTGCCGAAACAGGTTGTATATTCCTGATTATTTCGGAAGGAGTGGCAAATTTGAGCTTATCCTCTTTTGCCACTTCAATTATAAAGTATTTTAAAAATTCGAGAATTCCGCTTTCTGCCGGCTGTATTCCTCCAAAGGTGTCATAATTCAGAAAGAGATTGATCACTTCTTCGCGGGGGTTTAGGTTGTTTATCCACTCAATAAACTTTTTTGATGTCAGGGGATATTCTGACCACGACTTATTTGAGAAACGGAAGGTGATATCATCGCTCAGTTTAAAGTTACGCATCAGCACTTTTAACCGCGGGTTGAGGGCATTTACATAAACAAAGTTCGGACTTTTCCAGCCAAGTATATGCCTTGGACCTTCGGTAACCATACCTTTGTAACCCATTTTATAAATATGAGAACCAATTTCATCAGAATATATCATTTCAGTATTCCTGAAAACTGTAGGTTTTTGTCCGAATAGCCTTAATATCAGCTCTTCATGCATTTTAACCTGGCTTTCAAATGCCCGTTTGTTTTTTAATGATGACAGGGAGTGTGACCAGGTTTCTGAAAGGAACTCAACAGAACCCGTATTGTTGAGTTTTTTAAATGAAGAGATTACCTCAGGTGCATAAATTTCAAATTGTTCCAAAGCAACTCCTGTAATGGAAAAAGCAATTTTCAATTTACCTTTTAACTGTTTTGCCATTTTCAGCAATAAGTTGTTTGCGGGGAGGTAACATTTTTCCGAAAGGTTTCTGATGATGGTTTCGTTGCTGTAATCGTCATAATAATAGTGATCGTTTCCAATATCAAAAAATCTGTAACGGCGCTGCCGCAACGGTTGGTGAATCTGAAACAGTAAACATATCGATTTCATGGCAATATCATTTTATGCTATCAGGCAATAAGACTTTCATATATTCTCATTACATTTTTTGCTGTTTTTTCCCACTTAAACTCTTTAACCTCCTTTTTACCTGCTTTTTTTAAATATTCTGACATGGATGGGTAGTTTAAAATACCGTAAATTGCATCTGCCATGGCAAATGTATCCCAGAAGTCAATTTTTATTGCATAATTAAGAATTTCAGAAACGCCTGACTGATTTGAAATAATTACAGGCACACCTGCGTGCATTGCTTCCAATGGGACTATCCCAAATGGTTCGGATACCGAAGGCATAACAAAAACATCTGTCATCATTAGCAGCTGAGTAACATTGTCACCTTTCAGGAATCCGGTAAAATGAAATTTGTCGGCCATGCCAAGTTGTGCAATTCTTGCTATCATCTCGTCCATTTTATCGCCGCTTCCTGCCATTACGAACCTTATATTATTCATTTTTTTCAGCACAAGATATGCAGCCTCGATAAAATATTCAGGACCTTTTTGCATTGTTATCCTGCCTAAAAATGTTACAACTTTATCTGTTACCCCTTTTTTCATCATTTTTTCCTGCTTTGTTGTAGGCTCAACAGCATTATGTACGGTAACCACTTTTGCCGGATCAATAAAATATTTATCTATAATAATTTGCTTAGTATAGTTACTTACCGCTATTATCTTGTCGGCCGCTTCCATACCTTCCCTTTCAATTGAATAGACTGTCGGATTAACATTGTCTCCGCTTCTGTCAAATTCGGTTGCATGGACATGTATAACTAACGGTCTGGATGAAACTTTTTTTGCTGCTCTTCCGGCCGGATAGGCAAGCCAGTCATGAGCATGAATAATATCAAATGAATAGTTGGAAGCTATTGCTTCGGCTACGATGGCATAATTTTTTATCTCTTCTATGAGTCCGGGACCGTATTTCCCGGTAAAATTGATCTTTTGATTTTCATCGGTTTTGACTACTCGTATTTTTTTATCCCTGCTATGGTGTTTTATTTTCCAGAACTCCTCTTCGCTTACATATGGAATAATTCCTGATTTAATCTGGAGATACTCAACTTCATTACCCGGTTCGTTAAAAGTTATTACTTTTGATGAAACGGGTACGGTGTTTGCTCCGATAAGCCGGATTGTTGACTGATCTTCATCACCAAAAGCTTTTGGCACAACAAACCTGACCTCTATGCCATCTATGGCTGCAAGTCCTTTTGTTAATCCGTAACATGCAGTTCCCAGACCCCCGGAAATGTGAGGTGGGAACTCCCATCCAAACATTAATACATTCATGAGGCTTAAATAAATAATTTATAAAAGTGTTATATAGCCTGTTCATATCCGGTTTAATCATATTTCAGCTTTCATCATAATCTGAATGCTTGCTTCATAGAGCTATTTTTGTTTATAACTGTGTACTAAATTATGTGCATAGACAATTGCCGCCACACTCCAGGCTTGTGAAATTGCACCTTTTGCTTTGTGTGGAGGATCACCATTGTACATTTCCGATAAAGTGCCCACGCAATGCTCGGTCATTACATCTTTAAAAGCTTCTGTCAGTTGCCCGGCATAGCCGGTTCCGCTTTGCTTATATATTTTCAGGTACGCTTCAATGAAAAATTGCATCAGCCAGGGCCATACTGCACCCTGATGTATCACAGCCTCTCTTTCTTTATGATCTCCTGTGATATCTCCTGTATAGCGGATATTGTCAGGTGCAAGTGTTCTTAACCCCATTATTGTAAGAAGTTTTTTTGTGGCAATATTGATAATCATCTTTTTTTGCTCAGTTGAAAGAGGTGAAAAGTCGAGTGAAGCAGCAATCACCATATTCGGTCGTACAGACCAGTCGGCTACACCGTTAGTTACAACATCCGCAAGGTGATGATGACCTTCATTCCAGAAAGTGTCAATAAATGCTTTTCCGGTTTTTTCTGCCATATACTGCCATTTGTCAACAAATCCGGTATCTCCCGTAAGCTTCGACATTTCAAGGGCAAAGCAGATGGCATTATACCACAAAGCATTAATCTCTACCGGCATTCCTGCCCGCTCTACTGCCGGCTTCCCATTGCTCCATGAGTCCATCCAGGTAAGGGGAGTGCCATCTTTTGCAGTGGATATTAACCCGCTATTTGTTATTTTAACAGTATCCCCGGCTGAGTTTTTTATGGTCTCCAGCACTTCTTTAATTGCAGAATTGTAATTTTGCCAGGCACCTTTGGGAGATCGCTCTGTTTTAGAAAACTGCTGCACAGCCCATATAAACCATAATGAATTGTCGGCTGAGTTATACTGAGGGTGAAGTGAATTTATACTATCCGGGAAAGAGCCATTTTTTAAATATCGTGTATAGGTATTTAGCACTGCAGTGTATAAATAGTTGTCACCAATTGCTGTTGCCAATCCGGGCAATGAGATGAATGTTTGTCGTGTAATACTTTCGTACCAGGGGAACCCTGCTATTATGTCTGTTTCATTTTTCTTTTGAACGATGAATTCATTTGCTGCCTGTCTGAGAGAAGATATAAAGGTAAGCCGGTGGTGGCGCTTATTTCGCTCTTTGGTAAATCTTTGCTTTAACGAGTATGGATTAACCTCTTCCGTGCCTGCTGAAAAAATTATTGATTCACCCGGTGCGATATACAATTCAAAATATCCCGGGACATACAGATCTTCAAGATAGTCATAACCTCTGCTGAGCTCTTTTTGATACTCTATATCGTAATACCAGTAAGGTACGGGAATAAATTCATTTGATTTATTGAACTGCATGAACAACTGTGGATAACCTTCATACAGAGCGGTGCTGATTCCATTTTTGACAGCATTAAATTTATTGTTAACAAAAAGATTTGCTTTACTGAGGTTGTGAATATTCCGGAAAGCCAGAAATGGCCTGAACCTTAGCATAATTGGCTCCGGTGCTTCTTTAAGGATATAACGTATCAGCAGAAGTTCTTTTTTTTCCATTAATACTCTTTCCATTGTGAGCACAACACTTCCTATTCCGTAAGAAAATTTTGTTACATTTCCAAAATCAATATCCCTTATATATTTATGCCCTTTAGGGTTATATATACCCCCTTTGTAACGGTGAATTCCAAGATTGAATTCCTCTTCATTCTGAACAACGGATAGATCGAGGGATGAGAGTAAAAGGTGCTTTTCGCCATTGAAGTTATTGATCGGACAGATAAGCAATCCATGATATTTTCTTGTGTTGCAGCCATTTAGAGTAGTACTCATATATGCCCCGGGCATATTTGACTTTAACACCTCGCGGTTAAGCGAATATTCAAGGTTTATTAACTGTTCCTTATCGAATTTCAGATAACTCATAGTCTGTTTTTTACTTCCCCAAGCTGTTCAGAAAAATAGTTTGCTTCAATTTCCAAGTTAAGATACGGAAATTTTTCCTGAACCTCTTTTATATGTTGCATACTTTGATTTAAAAATGCAAGATGTTCGTTGGTATATTTATTAAAAGGCCTATGATTCAGGGCATAACTGATTTTTTCAATTTGTTGGGAAATTGTTATGCTTTCATCATTGATAAAAGAATCCCGAAAAATCTCCCAGATATGATTGATTGCAGATTTGGAGAGATGGATCATATCTTCTTCGTAGAAACGGTAATCCCGAAGTTCATCCATTACAATTTCGTAAGAGGGGAAATAGTGACATTTCTCATTTTCAAATTTTTTTATTATCTGATCAACTGCCAGCAGCAGAGTTGCTTTGCTACGCTGGTTTTCAACAGCACCATCCTGCCGGTGGCGAATCGGGCTTACCGTAAAAACAGTTCTCAGATTTGGGTTAATTTGCCATATTTCAGTTAAAAGATTTTGATAATCATCGACTATTTCTGTAGGGGTCAGGCGAAATCTTCTGAACTCTTTGCCCGGTATTTTATGGCAGTTTGATACTGTCATGCCGGTTAGTCTGTATTCATATACCATTGCCGTTCCAAAGGTTATGAAGAGGAAGTCGGCTTTTTTCAGGAACTCCCGTGAAAAAGCCATTCTGTTATTTATTTTTTTCAGTGTTAATTTTAAATCGGGCGAAGAAAACCTGCTGTGATGATAGAAGCTGTGCCAAAGCCCATTTTGAAATATGAGGTCATCCGGCGTAAATATCTTATTTTTGATCAGCAATCTGAGTCCGTTTGCCACAGAAACGGGATTATAAATTATTCCAAACGGATTAATATCTGCAGGGAACTTAAGCCCTTCCATCTTACTTCCTATATGTTCCGTAAAGCATGAGCCTGTAAACATCCATCGGTTTTGATATCCATATTTTTCACCAAATAAGGGAATGTCAACTTTGGTATGAAACTTACAGTCCATTATATAACTTTTTGAAATTTTATTTTTTTAAGTATGATGGCAGTTCTTGCAGGCAGGTATAGTCTCAGAAAATGCTGACTTGATATCTTTCCGGCAGGAAGAGTGTAATATGACAGCTCTTCGTCGATCCGGTCATAGCCACCGAATCTTCCTGAATCTGTGTTCAGTACTATTTTATATTTTCCCGGATTAAGTGGTATTCCATAATCGGTAAATGATTCTACAGGATTAAAGTTAAATACAAACAGGAATATATCCCGGTTATATGCCACTACTTTGTCGGCTTTATTTTCAAATATCAAAGTTACAGTAGGAAAATCAAGAAGCCTGCTATTGCCTGTAAACCTGATCATTTCCCGGTCAAAGTCATATAGCCAGTGATACCTTAGCTCCGGGTCATCTGCTATACTCCATATTCTTCTGCAGTGTTTAAATGACCAGTTGTTTCCTTCACGTGGAAAATCAATCCATTCGGGATGGCCGAACTCATTTCCCATAAAATTCAGATATGCTCCTCCGGCAGTTGTAGCAGTAATGAGCCTTATCATTTTATGCAAAGCAATGCCCCTGTCAACTATCAGGTTTGATTGGTCTTTACGCATACTGTAATACATCTCTTTGTCGATCAGTCTGAAGATGATTGTTTTATCACCCACAAGGGCCTGATCGTGAGATTCTGCATAGCTGACTGTCTTTTCATCTGACCGTTTTGAAGTGAGGCTGTAAAAAATTTCACCAACATCCCACTCTTCGTCCTTTTTTTCTTTAATAAGTTTAATCCAGTAATCGGGTATACCCATTGCCATGCGGTAGTCAAAACCTAATCCTCCAAAGCTGTACGGGGTAGCTAAACCGGGCATGCCACTCATATCCTCGGCAATGGAAACAGACTGTTTTTTAGTCTGTTTTATCAGTTTATTGGCCAGAATAAGGTATGTAACTGCTTCATTATCGACATTATTGTTAAAATAGTCTTCATAACCGGTAAAGGCTTTTCCTAATCCGTGGTCATAATATAGCATACTTGTAACACCGTCAAACCTGAATCCGTCGAATTGAAACTCTTCAAGCCAGTATTTAATATTGGAGAGTAAAAAGTGTAAAACTTCATTTTTGCCGTAATTGAAACAGTATGAATCCCATGCAGGATGCTCCCCTCTACCTCCTTCATGAAAAAACTGAAACCTGGTTCCGTCATATTTGCCAAGACCTTCCACTTCATTTTTTACTGCATGCGAATGAACAATATCCATTATAACTGCCAGTCCCATACCATGAGCATCATCTATAAGTTTTTTAAGATCACAGGGGGTTCCAAACCGGGAGGAAGGAGCAAAAAAGTTGGAAACGTGATATCCGAAGCTGCCATAATAAGGATGCTCCGGTATTGCCATCAGTTGTACTGTATTATACCCGTTGGCTTTAATTCTGGGTAACATTTTTTCCCTGAATTCATCGTAAGTGTGAACTCTTTCCTCTTCGCCTGCCATACCTATGTGGGCTTCATATATGAGAGGGGGGTCATTTGCCGGGTGAAAATTCCTGTTTTTCCATTGGTAGGGCTTTTCAGGCATCCAGACGGAGGCATTGCAAATTTTACTTTCCGGGTCCTGAATAACATAACGCGCCCATGCGGGCACTCTTTTGCCAAAATCAACAGCCCAGTGCATTGAAAGAGAGTAGAGATCTCCATGCCGCAGGTCATTTGGTTTCAGTTTAAGTTCCCATATTCCGTTGTGTAATGGGGTGAATGAGTAGTATTTATCTTTTTCCCAGTTGTTAAATGTTCCTGTAAGATAAACAGATAAAGCATTAGGTGCCCATTCACGTATTACCCAGCCTGATTCTGTTTTATGCAGTCCAAAATAGAGATGACCACTGGCAAATTCATAAAGGGTCTCCTTTTTGCCGGTTAACTCCTTCTCTTTATCGAGACCGGCTTTTACCCTTTCCTTAATCTGATTGGTATACGGACTAAGCCAGGGGTCATCTTTTACGATACGGGGTATATTGGCCATATAATTTTTTAATAAAGAATATTTATATCATAAAGATAGGAAAACCATATCAATGAAACCTTTTATTATACTAAAGTGTCAATTTTTGTTTTTGAAAACACTTTTTATGGAAGAGGATTTTTACCGCTACATTAAAAACTCCAGGTTCTTTTTTATTCCTTCAAATCCTCTCCTTTGAAGGGCTGATCTGTTAAAGATTTCTTCAAATCTTTTTTTATCAAGATTAACCCAATCTTTGAAAGACATCATCAACATTCCGGGATCCGGATTAAATCCGGGTTCATTGTGTGGCTCGGCTTTATTATTCCAGGGGCAAATATCCTGACAGATGTCACATCCGAACAGCCGGTTTGCAAGTTTTCCCCTAAAGCTTTCTTCCGGGCCCTTTTTGCGTTCAATGGTCTGGTAAGCTATACATTTTCCGGCATCCACAACTCTGTCGGTTATGATAGCTTTTGTCGGGCATGCATCAATACATAATGTGCAAGATCCGCAATAATCTTTAACCTGCTCAGTTTTATCGTAAGGCAGCTCCAGGTCAACTAAAAGCTCTCCTATAAAGATATAACTTCCGTAACGTTTAGAGATAAGGTTACTGTTTTTTCCAATCCAGCCAACTCCTGCTTTCCGTGCCCATGCTCTTTCAAGGATCGGGGCAGAGTCTGTAAATGCTCTGCCGTTGCAAGGAGCAATCTTGCTTTGTATAAAATAGAGGAGTTTGTTTAATTTTTCTTTAATAACAATGTGATAATCGGCACCAAAAGCATATTTTGAAACTATTGGTGCATCGGGCTCTTTTTGATACTTTTTTGTGAAGTAGTTTTGAATTACCAAAATGATAGATTTTGTATTATTCAGCAGTTTACGCGGATCAACTCTTTTATCTTTGTTCCCGGCCATATATCTCATTTCTCCGTTGAATCCTTTGCTGAGCCAGCTGTTTAAATGATCCCGATCCTCTTTCAGCAATGCTGCCGGCATTATTACACACTCCTGGAATCCAAGAGACAGTGCCTCTCTTTTTATCAGATCACTTATACTATCGGGCTGTTTCATATCTCTCCCGGAACTTTAAAAACCGATCATTTATGTTATGTCAGAAGAAACCCAGTTCCAGCCTTGCTTCTTCACTCATCATTGATTTATCCCACGGTGGATCAAATGTCAGGTCAACATTAACATCTTTGATCCCTTCAACGGATCTGGCTGCTGATGTTACATCATCAAGCAGGACATCTATCAGCGGGCAGCCCGGGGATGTAAGTGTCATAATTATATTAACGTTATTGTTTTCATCAACATCAACGTTATAAATCAACCCCAGATCATAAATATTTACAGGTATTTCCGGGTCGTAGACCTCTTTGAGTTTTACAATTATTTCATCAATTTTTTTATCCATAACCGGTACACTTTTTAGTTATCTGCTTTACTATAGGCAACAGCATAGAGCTTAATTTGTTTCACCATCGCCAGCAGTCCGTTTGACCTTGTTGGAGACAGGTGACGGCTTAGCCCTATGTCTTCAATAAAATGAAGGTCATTTTCTAAAATCTCTTTCGGATAACGTCCAGACACTACCCTTAAAAGAAGAGCAATAAGACCTTTTACAATCAGTGCATCGCTTTCTCCTTTATAATATATTTTACCATTTTTCTTTTCTGCAACGAGCCATACTCTTGACTGGCATCCTTTGATAAGATACTGATCCGTTTTATATTCAGGATCCAATTTTTCAAGCCCGTTACCCAGATCTATCAGGTAGCTGTACTTATCCATCCAGTCTTCATAGAGTGAAAACTCTTCAGCTATATCTTTTTGGATTTCATCGATACTCATTGTTTTCGTGTTATTTAAAGACACAAATGTCGGAATTTTTCAGATGCCCGCAAATAAATGAAACTCAATTTCCACATATTAAAAAATATTATTTTTTAGTTATTTGAATTTTTTGAGCAACAATACTTATATAAAAAAGCTGGAAACTGTGATATATCATTATTGGAAGCAGCCAGATACCGGCGGCGGCAGCATTTCCGAAAAGAACACTTGCAAAAACTGAACCGTGGACAAGCGATTTTTTGGTTCCTGCAAATTGTAAAGTGATTCTGTCTTCGCGTGAAAATCTTAGGATTTTTGCCAGAAGAGCGGTAAATTTCATTACTGTGAAAAATAATATCACTACCGCAGCCGACAATCCGGCTAAGGTTGTCCAGCTTACCGAGGCGAAGATCCCTGCTTTGAATGATTTGCTAAATGATTCATAAACTATTAACAGGATTATTATCTTATCGAAAGCAGCAAATTTATAAATATGCCTGTCGGTCCACCTTGCTAAAAATTTATGGAGAATGAGGCCGGCAACAACCGGCAGAATAATTTGGGTTACTAACTGAATGAGAATATGTGAAAAATCCGGATCGATCGATTGTGTTGAGAGAAAGAGCCCCATCCAGAAAGGGGTCATTATAATACCTATAATACCGGAGATGCTGGCATTAAATATTGCTCCCGGAATATTTCCACCGGCTATTGAGACCATAACTACCGAAGATGATACTGTTGAGGGGAGTGCTGCCAAAAAAAACATCCCCATCCAGAATACTTCAATGCCGGTATTTTTCAAAAGAGGATAAAAAGGCAAAATAAGCATAGGGAAGACCACGAATGTTGTAATTTGAACAGACAGATGCATTTTCCAGTTTCGTATATCTGCCTTTAGCTTTGCCGGATCAAGTTTTAGTCCGTAAAATAAAAAGATCAGGGTTACCCCGATATCAATAATGAAGCTGAGATTAAAAGTGGATTTTGTCATGCCAATACCCGGTTTAATCCATGCTGCAACTATCATAATGAAGAGACAGGCAATAAACCAGTCGGGGAGATATTTCTTTATTTTTTTAAACTGAGCTTCAGCTCTCATATATTTAATTTTGTTCGGCTGGCATTAATGATCCATTTTCAGATATCAAATATCACTGAAGTATATCTACGGCTTTTTTGAGGGCATCTATGAATTTGTCTATATCATCACAGGTATTGTAAATTCCAAATGACACTCTTACAGTTCCGGGAATATTGTAATATTTCATCAACGGGTCTGCACAATGGTGCCCGCTGCGAACCGCAATGCCTGATTTGTCTAACAGCATACCCAAATCGTAAGGATGGGTGCCTTTTATTAAAAAAGATATTACACCTGATTTTTCAGGGGATCGTCCGTAAATATTTAGCCCGCTGATTGACTTCATCTTATCTGTTGCATAACTTAACAGTTTATTTTCCCATTTGGCAATATTATCTAACCCGATCTCTGTCAGAAGATCAACTGCACTGCCAAATGAGATGACCCCGGTAATATTTGGAGTACCTGCTTCAAATTTATAAGGAATCTCGCTGAAAGTAGTTTTTTTGAAAGTGACTTCTGAGATCATCTCTCCGCCGCCCTGGTAGGGTGGCATCTGATTTAGCCACTCTTTTTTACCGTAAAGTACGCCAACCCCGTTAGGTCCGTACATTTTATGTGCGGAAAAAGTAAAAAAGTCGGCATCCAGATACTGAATATCAACAGGCAGATGCTGAACTGCCTGTGCACCGTCTATCAGAACAGGAACTCCATTGTCATGAGCAATTTTAACTATTTCCCTGACAGGATTGATTGTCCCTAAAACATTGGAAACATGAGTTACTGCAATAATTTTGGTCTTTTTGTTTATTAACTTTTTAAGCTCTTCGATTTGGAGTTCTCCGGTTTCATTTATCGGGAGCTTAACAATTTCAGCTCCTTTCCTGATGGAAAGCAACTGCCACGGAACAATATTAGAGTGATGTTCCATCTCTGAGACAATAATTTCATCTCCTTGTTTCACAAAGTGTTCTCCAAAAGATGTTGCAACCAAGTTAATACTTTCAGTGGTTCCTTTAGTGAAAATTATCTCATCTCTTGATGAAGCATTTATGAAACTGCGCACTTTATCCCTGACACTTTCAAATTCAGAAGTAGCTTTTTCTGCCATATAGTGCGAAGCCCTGTGGATATTGCCATAATAGTCGTTGTGCACTTTTTCACAGGCCATTAACACCTGCAGGGGTTTTTGTGTAGATGCTGCATTGTCGAGATAGACAAAAGGTTTATTATAAACTTTCCGGCGTAATACGGGGAAGAAGTTTCGGATATTATCAATATCGAAATGCATGGTTATAAAACTTTTTCAGTATATTTTAACATTCACAATTATATGCACACTCATGGCACCTTGCAACTTCTCCTTTTAATCTTTTTTCTACCAGTTCGTTAATCCGGTTTCTTAAAGGAGTTACTTTGATTTGCTGTATAACTTCGTGGGCGAAAGCATTCATAAGCATAAGGCGGGCTTCTTTTTCTTCAATGCCTCTCGTGCGAATATAAAAAAGCGCCTCTTCATTGATTTGTCCGACTGTTGCGCCATGGCTGCATTTAACATCATCGGCATCAATAATAAGCTGCGGTTTAGCCTGCATAGTTGCCTTATCGGAAAGAAGGAGATTGTTGCTTCTTTGAAATGCATTGGTTTTTTGTGCATCACGCATAACATGAATACGCCCTGAGAATGCTCCGGTAGAACTATCATCCAGCACTGTTTTATAGATCTGATTACTTTGGCAATGAGGCTTGGCATGTATAACCTTTGTAAAATTATCAATATGCTGATTTCTGTCAATAAAAGCTATACCATATAAGTTAGCTGAAGCATTTTCGCCATCCAGCACAACTTTCAGGTTGTTCCTGATTAATCCTCCATGAAGGGAGGAGTTTAAGGTTGTAACCATAGAGTTTTGTTGTTGACGGATAAACACAGAGTTAAGGCTCACGGTGTTGTTATGCTGGTTTTGAAGTGCATAATATTCTAAAGATGCATTTTGTTCTACGAATATTTCCGTTACCGAATTGTTGAGATAGCTATTCAGGTTAAGAGTGTGATCGCAGCTTATTATTTTTACGTCAGCTCCCTCTTCAACATAGATGAAGTTGCGTTGTGTAACAAAAGCATTTTTATCTGACTGTAAAAAGTTAATAATCTGGATAGGTTTTTTCAGAATACTCTTTTTTGGCACATAAAGAAAGTATCCGTCTTTTGCAAAAGCAGTATTAAGAGCTACTAAGGGGTCAGATGCAGTGTCTGCCAACAGGCCGTACTTTTTAATTAATTCAGGTTTTTCAAATGATATATTTTCAAGGCTTGAAAGTATAACATTGTCAGGCAGTCCGTTAGTTTGACACCCTTTTTCATAATACCAGCCGTTAAAAATAAATGCCTGGAAGGTGTCCAATTGCGGAACATCACATTGAAAAACTGTATTCAGGTCTGCAACCGCAGGTTCGCGAAGATGGATATACTTAAAACCGGGGTTAAAATACGGTTGAAGATTGGTATATTTATAGTTTTCATTTTTGTGCGTTGGAATTCCTTGCAGCACAAAATCCTGAATTGCTTTTTTACGTTTGTCATTTAATATTTTTGCAGAGCTTTTTACCAAAAGCTCTTTTACTTTATTATAGTGCCCGGTATATTTTAATGTCGGATCAATTTTTGCAACCAATAGATTCATTTTAAAATCCGTTTTCTTGTTTAATCCAATCGTACCCTTTTTCTTCAAGCTCCTGCGCCAGCTCCTTGCCTGCTGTTTTAACTATTGTGCCTTTATACAGAACATGCACATAGTCAGGGATTATATAATCTAAAAGTCTTTGATAGTGTGTTACGACAATAGTTGCATTGTCGGGTCTTTTAAGTGCATTTACTCCCCTGGCGACAGTTTTTAAGGCATCTATGTCGAGACCTGAATCTGTTTCATCCAAGATTGAGAGCTTAGGCTGGAGCAGGGCCATTTGAAAAATCTCATTCTTTTTCTTTTCTCCTCCGGAGAATCCTTCATTGACCGATCGGTTTGTAAGCTGTCCGTCCATTTCGACGAGCTCTTTTTTTTGTCTCATCAGCTTGAGGAATTCACCGGCTGTAAGCTCTTTTTCTCCACGGTATTTGCGTTGTTCGTTTACTGCGGTTTTCAGGAAGTTGACCATGGGAACACCGGGAATTTCCACAGGATATTGAAAGCTAAGGAAAATACCTTTTTTTGCTCTCTCTTCCGGAGTCATTTCCAAAAGGTCTTCATCCATATATTTAACCTCACCTTTTGTGACAATAAACTCTTTTTTACCGGCAAGCACCATTGCAAGGGTACTTTTTCCCGATCCGTTAGGTCCCATAATCGCATGAACCTCTCCCGGGCGTACCTCCAAGTTTATTCCTTTAAGGATTTCCATATCCTCAACCGAAACATATAAGTTTTTTATTGATAACATAATATCTTAATTAAAAGCCTTTTGCAATTAAATAAAAGAGTACTAACCCACACTTCCTTCCAGACTGATTTCCAAAAGCTTTTGTGCCTCAACGGCAAACTCCATCGGAAGCTTGTTCAGTACCTCCCTGGCGTAGCCGTTGACAATCATACCAATTGCTTTTTCAGTATCTATTCCTCGCTGGTTGCAGTAAAATATCTGATCTTCGCCTATTTTTGAGGTAGTAGCTTCATGTTCGACTACGGATGATCTGTTTCCAACCTCTATATATGGGAATGTATGAGCTCCACAGGTATCGTTTAACAATAATGAGTCGCATTGCGAGAAATTTCTTGAATTAAAAGCTCCGGGCAAAATTTTCACCAAGCCTCTGTATGAGTTGTCACTATGACCTGCTGAAATACCTTTGGAAACGATAGTGCTTTTTGTATTCCTTCCGATATGGATCATTTTTGTTCCGGTATCAGCCTGTTGATAGTTGTTTGTCACTGCTACCGAGTTAAATTCTCCCGTTGAATTGTTCCCTTGAAGAATACAGCTTGGATATTTCCAGGTTATTGCTGAGCCGGTTTCAACTTGTGTCCAGCTTATTTTTGAACTTTCTCCGCGACATATTCCCCGTTTGGTTACAAAATTATAGATGCCGCCTTTTCCATTTTTATCTCCCGGATACCAGTTCTGAACTGTTGAATATTTTACTTCGGCACGGTTCATTGCAATAATTTCAACCACTGCCGCATGCAGTTGGTTTTCGTCTCTCATGGGGGCGGTACACCCTTCAAGGTAACTTACATAACTGTCATCATCAGCAATGATCAGAGTTCGTTCAAATTGTCCTGTGTTTGCTGCATTTATTCTGAAATATGTTGAAAGCTCCATGGGGCATCTGACTCCTTTTGGGATATAACAAAATGATCCGTCGCTGAAAACAGCTGAGTTAAGAGCTGCAAAGTAGTTGTCAGTTGGCGGTACGGATATGCCGATATACTTTTTTACCAAGTCAGGGTGTTCGCGGAGGGCATCACTGAATGAGCAAAAAATGATGCCTTTTTCTGCAAGTACCTCTTTAAAAGTAGTCTTAACCGAAATACTGTCCATAACTGCATCAACAGCCACGCCTGCCAGATGCTTCTGCTCTTCAAGGGGAATGCCCAGTTTATTAAATGTATCGATAAGCTCCGGATCAACTTCATCAAGGCTGTTATATGCAGGATTTCTTTTTGGGGCGGCATAGTAACTTATAGCCTGAAAGTCAATGGGAGGAATTTTCAAATATGCCCAGTCGGGCATTTTCATCTTTTTCCATTCACTGAAAGCATTTAGTCTGAATTCAAGCATAAAGCCGGGCTCTCTCTTTTTCTCCCAAATTGTTTTTACAACCTCTTCATTTAATCCTTTTTCAATGATATCGGTCTCTATATCTGTATAAAAGCCGTATTTATATTTCTCTTTTGTTAATTCAGATAATATTTGATTTTGTTCTGACATACTGCACATTTTCTTATTACACAATCATCATTTATGACTGTTCGGAAATAAATTGCAAAGATATAAAAGTATGGGTAAATTTGTCCGGCAAAATATTAATTTAGCACTTAGTTGTCTTTAATTAACAATGAGTAAAGAGAAGAGTCAGACGAGTATATCGGATATAGGTGAGTTTGGGCTGATTGACAGGCTTACGGAAGGAATTGTAATCCGAAATGAGAGCACATTAAAAGGTGTTGGCGACGATGCAGCTGTTATGGAATTTCCGGGAAAGTGTATTGTTTTTGCAACTGATCTTTTGGCAGAGGGGATCCATTTTAATCTGATGTATGTGCCACTTAAATATTTGGGATATAAAGCAGTGATTGTCAATCTGTCGGATATTTATGCCATGAATGCAAATCCGAAACAGATAACAGTAAGTATGGCTATATCGGGCAAGTTCACTGTTGATGCGGTTGAGGAGATATATTCGGGAATATATCTTGCATGTGAAAAATATGGTGTTGACCTGGTAGGGGGTGACACAGCAAGTTCGCTTACAGGGCTTACAATATGTGTTAGTGTTATCGGGGAAGCAACAAAAGACAAGCTTGTTTACAGGAGTGGTGCACGAATGGGAGATATGCTCTATGTGTCAGGCGATCTTGGGGGAGCATATATGGGATTGCAGCTTTTGGAGCGGGAGAATGAGGTGTTCAAGGTTGACCGTAATATGCAACCCCGGTTAGAAGGGTATGATTATATTTTGGGCAGGCAGCTTAAACCTGAAGCAAGGGCGGATATTATAGATAAATTTGAAAAGTCAGGAATATTGCCCACTTCAATGATTGACATTTCAGACGGATTGTCATCCGAAATTCTTCATTTGTGTAAAAAATCCGGTGTAGGGTGCAGGCTTTATGAAGAAAATATTCCTTTGGATGATCAAACCAAGATGCTGGCCTCAGAGATGAATATAAATCCTTTGGTTGCAGCCTTAAACGGGGGAGAAGACTTTGAACTTTTATTTACCCTTGATCCCGGGGATTCGGATAAAATAAAAAATGATCCCGATTTCACCTTTTTAGGTGAGATTACGGGCAGTGATGAAGGTGCTGTGCTTGTTACAACCGGAGGGGCACATATACCTCTCATAGCTCAGGGATGGAACCATGGTTACAGGGCAGACAAATGAATTTCACTTAATCTGATTGACCGGCTTAATCGGGGAGATAACCTCTGATTATTCCACGTTTTGAATCTTTTATAAAAAGAAGGACATCATCTCTCTCCTTAGTGGCAGGCATTTCAGCTTCAATTAATTCAACTGCCTGGGTTGTATTCAGTCCTTTTTGATAAACATATCTGTAAATATCCTGTACCTCTCTTATTTTTTCGTTGCAAAAGTTTCTTCTTCGCAGTCCAATCGAGTTAATACCAATATATGCAAGAGGATCTCTGCCGGCTTTAATATATGGGGGAACATCTTTTCTTACATGTGAGCCGCCCCCTATCATTACATGTGAACCTATTCTGCAAAACTGGTGTACACCGGTCATCCCCGAAATAATAGCCCAGTCATCAATAATCACCTCACCGGCTAATTGAGTGTTATTACCTAAGATCAGATAATTACCTAAATAGCAGTCATGTGCCACATGGACATATGCCATTAACAGGTTATTATTGCCAATAACTGTTTTTCCTTTGGAGGCAGTTCCCCTGTTAATGGTAACATACTCCCTGATAGTGTTATTGTCACCAATTTCAACGGTTGTATATTCTCCCCTGAATTTCAGGTCCTGAGGAGTTGCTCCCAGCACTGCTCCCGGAAAAATATTACAGTTTTTACCTATCCTGGTGCCCGGTAAAATTGTGGCACTTGACCCGATTCTGGTACCTTCACCGATAATCACATCTCTGTCTATTGTTACAAAAGGTTCAATAACAACATTTTCTGCAATTTTAGCGTCCGGATGTACGTAAGCTAGTGGTTGTTTCATAATGATTGTTACATTTCTCAATTAATTATCTGTTTGCTTTACAATTTGTGCCATAAATTCACCCTCTGCTGCCACTTTGTTGCCAACATAGGTAATTCCTTTCATAGTGGCAATACCCCGTCTGATAGGTGAATTAAGAGTTATTCTGAAAATAAGTGTATCGCCGGGGACAATTTTTCTGCGAAATTTAACATTGTCGATACGGATGAAGTAGGTTGAATATTTGCCTTTCAGTCCGCAGAGAACAAGAAAACCTCCGGTTTGGGCCATTGCTTCGATCAGCAAAACTCCCGGCATAACAGGCTCATTGGGGAAATGCCCTTTGAAAAAAGGTTCATTAAAAGTAACATTTTTCATACCTATTACCTCTTTATCGCTTATAGACAATATTTTGTCTACAAGCAAAAAAGGGTAGCGGTGGGGCAGTAATTTTTTGATTTGGTTAATATCAAGCAGAGGCGGAAGATTAGGATCATAAGACGGCGGCAATGACTTTTTCTGTTTCCATGCTGTTTTCAAAGCTTTGGCAAAAGCTGTATTTGCCCTGTGTCCCGGCTTATATGCTATTACCCTCCCCTTTATATGTTTACCGCAAAGTATCAGATCACCGATAACATCCAATAGTTTATGGCGTGCACATTCATTATCAAAATAGAGATCCAGATTATTCAGAATGCCTTGCGGCTTTACGGCTACATGGTTATGGTTAAACAGGTCTGCCAGTCTGTTCAGTTCTTCTTGTTTGATTTCAGTGTCTATTATAACTATGGCATTATTTAGATCACCGCCTTTAATAAGGTTATTATTGAGTAAATATTCCAGCTCATGTAAAAAAACAAATGTTCTGCAATTTGCAATTTCTTCTTTAAAATCACTGATTGAGTTTAATGTTGCAAACTGGTTATTAAGCACTTTCGATTTGAATGAAATTAAAACATTCAGGCTGAAATCATTATCCGGAAGCGCCATGATATGGGAGCCGGATTTGTCATCGAATATTTCAATTTTTTCCTCAATTACAAAATATTCCCTTTCTGCATTTTGAGTCTTTATTCCTGCTTTTTCAATAGCTTCGGCAAAATATCTGGAGCTGCCGTCCATAATCGGAGCCTCTTCATTATTAACCTCTATCAGCACATTGTCGAGGTTCATGCCTGCCAATGCTGCAAGTGCATGCTCAATGGTTCCGATGCGTGCGCCCTCTTTTTCAAGCAGGGTGCCTCTTGAAGTGTCAACCACTAAGTCAACATCTGCATCAATAACCGGCTTGTTTTTAAGATCAACTCTTTGAAATTTAAAACCATGGTTTTCGGGGGCAGGTTTGAAATTCATTGTTACGTTAACACCTGTATGTAAACCCTTTCCTTCTATTTTGAAGGGTTGTGCTAAAGTTTTTTGCTTTTCTACCATTATCAATTACTTTGAAGAAGCTAAAATATCCTGTTGAAGAGACTTTACATCTTTAAGCAGCTGGTTTAGTTCCTGCCTTAATTTGGGCAAATTCCGGAATACCGTATATGTTTTTATTGCATCTTTATAGTTGAAGGCAGGAGATGACAAAACAATCTGGTTATCTTTAATTGATTTTGTAACTCCGGACTGGGCTCCGATTTGTACATTATCTCCTATGGTAAGGTGCCCGACAACACCAACCTGGCCTGCAAACATACAGTTTTTCCCAACTTTGGTGGATCCGGCCAGTCCGGTTTGTGCTGCGATAATGCTATTTTCTCCTATTTCACAGTTGTGTGCGATTTGAACCAGGTTGTCTATTTTTGTTCCTTTTCTAATAATGGTTGCATCCATGGTTCCGCAGTCGATTGTGGTATTGGCACCAATCTCCACATCGTCTTCAATAATTACATTTCCTATCTGAGGAATTTTTTTAAAGGACTTGTCCGGTTGGGGAGCAAATCCAAATCCGTCTGCTCCGATTACCGAACCGGCATGCAGGATGCAGTTATTACCAACGATACAACCGTCATATATCTTAACGCCTGAGTAGAGGATGCTGTTATCTCCAATTACGGCATTGTTGCCTATATACACATGTGGATATATCTTAACTTTATTGCCAATCTTTGCATTTTCTCCAATATAACTAAATGCTCCCACATAAATATCTTCACCTATAATTGCGGTTTTATCAATATGGCAGGGTTGTTCAATCTCCTTCAGCTCCTGTTTCATTGTTTTGTTATAAAGCTCAAGTAATGAAGCAAAAGCCTGATATGCATCATCAACTTTTATAAGAGTGGCTTTTATCTCTTCTTTCGGTTCAAAATTTCTATTTATCAATACAATTGATGCCAGGGTTGTATAGAGGTAACATTCATATTTTGGATTAGCAAAGAAGGTAATTGTCCCCGGCTTACCCTCTTCAATTTTTGATACTGCGGAAACTATTATATTGCTGTCGCCAATAACCTGGCCGTTAAGGTATGAAGCTATGTCTGAAGCTTTAAATTTCATTCGGATAAATTACATTAATATTATTAACTGGTATTTTTATACTATTAATATCGTTTATTTTTAAAGGTATGGTATAGCTTGTCCCGATTTTAACCGGGAGAGCTCGCATATTTTGCAATCATACTTGTTTCGTATTGTGATATAAACTATATTTCAAGCGTTGCAAATATAGTTTTAAACTAATTAATGTCCAATTCTTTTAGCTTTCTCATCTTTTTTTAATTGCTCTTTTTTTTGTTTGTCTGTAAGAAGGCCTTAATCAGCATTTTGTTTGAATACCGGGTTAAATAAAAAAACTTTAATTAATTCGGATTTAGGCATTTATCATCCGTTATATTTTTTGTGTTATTGACGGGAAATTATTATTTTTGCAAAGATTTTCAGATATTCTGAAATAGGGGGCCTAAGGTTCCCTATTTTGTTACCGGGAAATAATGACAGATAAAAAGAAGATAAAAGAACTGGTTAGAGAACTTTTGAAAGAAGATATGTTTCTTGTGGAAATTGATGTTAGTGCATCTAATGTCATAAGGGTTTATATTGACAGTTTCAAGGGTCTGACTATTGAGGATTGTGCTCTGTTTCACAATCAGCTTGAGCAGAAGCTTGACAGGGGCAATGAAGATTTTGAATTACAGGTTTCTTCACCCGGTCTGTCGGAAAGTTTCAGGGTAAGAGAGCAGTTCTTAAAAAACAGAGGCCGTTGTGTGGAGGTTTTAACTAATGAAGGAGAGAAGGTTACAGGAGTTCTGAAGAGTGCCGGGGATGATAATTTTATCATTGTATACTCCGGAAAGGAGAAGGTTGAAGGGCAAAAGAAAAAACAACCGGTTGTAAAAGAGTTTGCTTTTGACTATAACAAGATAAAGAGTGTTAAAGTAGTTGTTACTTTTAAAAAACCGACAAGAGATGGAAAATATTAGTCTTATTGATACTTTTGCTGAATTTAAGGAATTGAAAAATATTGACAGAGTTACTATGATGAGTGTTCTGGAAGATGTTTTTCGCAGCGTACTCATTAAGCAGTATGGGACCGATGAAAATTTCGATGTTATAATTAACATTGATAAGGGAGATTTTGAAATTTGGAGAAATCGGGAAGTTGTAAATGATGATGAATTAGAGGATCCTAATTTGCAGATTGCATTGTCGGAGGCTCTGAAGATTGACAGCGAATATGAGGTGGGAGAAGAGGTGACAGATGAGGTGAAGCTTATTGATTTCGGAAGACGTTCTATATTGAATCTTCGTCAGAATCTGGCCAGCAGGATTTTGGAACTTGAAAAGGATTATGTTTATGGTAAGTATAAAGATAAAATCGGAGATATTGTAACCGGAGAAGTGTACCAGGTTTGGAAAAAAGAGATACTTATTATTGATGATGAGGGGAATGAGCTGCTTCTTCCCAAGTCTGAGCAGATCCCTTCCGATTTTTTCAGAAAAGGAGACACAGTAAGGGCAATAGTTTTTAAAGTGGAACTCAGAAATAATAACCCTATAATAATATTGTCGCGGACGGCTCCCGAGTTTCTTGAAAGATTATTTGAGCTTGAAATACCTGAAATTTTCGACGGGCTTATAACAATTAAAAAGATAGTGAGAGTTCCCGGAGAGCGTGCAAAAGTGGCTGTTGAATCATATGATGAACGCGTTGACCCCGTTGGAGCATGTGTGGGAATGAAGGGATCGCGTATACATGGAATTGTCAGGGAACTCAGGAATGAAAATATAGATGTAATTAACTACTCTTCCAATGTTCAACTTTTTATTAAAAGAGCATTGAATCCTGCCAAGATTCATAATATAAAGATAGTTGAAGAAGAAAAAAAAGCTGAAGTTTACCTGAAACCCGAAGAGGTGTCGCTGGCTATTGGCAAGGGTGGCTTGAATATCAGACTGGCAAGCCAGCTGACAGGATATGAAATTGATGTCTACAGAGAGATGGAAGAAGATGACGAAGATGTCAATCTTGATGAATTTGCTGATGAGATTGACAGCTGGATTATTGATACATTGAAGGGAATTGGTTGTGATACCGCTAAAAATGTCCTTAATATACCAAGGGGCGAATTGATTAAGCGCACAGACCTTGAGGAAGAGACAGTTGATGAGGTTTTAAAAATACTCAAGTCGGAATTTGAGTAAAAAATAATGGAAAATATTAATTTATGGCAGTAGGCAAGACAACCAGACTTAGTAAACTTGCAAGAGAATTTAATGTGGGAATAAATACAATTGTTGAATTTCTGCAAAAGAAAGGTTTTGATATAAGTCCAAATCCAAACACCAAGGTTACCGAAGATGCAGTTCAGCTTTTGGAAAAAGAGTATAAAGTTGATCTGAATTTAAAAAAAGAGTCTGAAAGAATGATTTTTAAAAGTCACAGGCCAAAGCAGGAGGTAATCTCCATAGAGGATAGAGAGGAGATGACAGATATTGATGAAGATTTTGAAGAAGATATTGAGGAGATTGAAGAGAAGGTGATTATTCCTGTTAAGGTAAAGCCGGAACCTCCCAAAAAGAAAAAACCATCCGTTGCAGAAAAGCAAGAGAAGGTTCAGGTTGCCCCGGAAAGTATTAAAGAGAAGGAGCCGCCTGTTGTTATTGAGGTTGAGAAAGCTCCGGAGGTACCTGTTGAAACCGGGGAAGTAGTTGAGAAAAAAGAGGAAGAATTGCCTGTTGTTGATGAAAGTACACCAATAGAGCCGGTTGCCGGGGAGCAGGTGCATATGGAAAAGCCGCCGCAAAAGAGAGAACCGGCTGTTGAGGCAGAGGAAAAGGAGGCTAAAACAGAGGTAGTCCGGGAGGAGTTGGTTGCAGAGATTGAAACTGAAATTCCTAAGGTTGATGATGTCAAAGTAGTAGGAAGGATTGATCTTACAAGCCTGAACCAAAAAACACGTCCTCCAAAAAAGTCAAGGAAAGAAAAAGAGAAAGAGAGGAGAGAACGGCTTAAAAGAAAAGTTGTTGTTCAAAAGGTTAAAGAGGTTGCTGCAAAGGAGGCTGAAGTTGAAAAACCGGCAGATGAAATAGAAGTAATAAAAGCAAAACCCCGGCAACTTGCAGGCCCTACTGTAGTGGGAAAAATTGATTTGCCGGAGAAAAAGCAGAAAAAGCTTAAGTTAAGTACTGATTCAGATATCCATAAGAAACGCAGAAAAAGGATCAGGGAGACAGGAAAGGTTAAGTTAGAGGATAAACAGACAGCCGAAAGACCCAAAATAGATAGAAAAGTTCAGAAGCAGGTGGGCAGAAAGAGAAGGGTGCTGCTCAAAAAGGAGGTAAATGAAGAAGAAGTACAGAAGCAGATAAAGGATACTCTTGCACGGCTGACTTTTAAGGGCAAATCAAAAGGAGCCAAACACAGACGTGATAAAAGGGCTGCAATCAGTGAAAGGAAGCAGGCTGATATCGAGAAGCTTAATCAGCAGAAAAAGATACTGAAGGTAACAGAATTTGTTTCTGCAAATGAGCTTGCCAATATGATGGATGTTAATGTTAATGAGATTATTTCTACCTGTATGAGTCTTGGGTTGTTTGTATCTATCAATCAGAGACTGGATGCGGAAACTCTCTCCATTGTTGCTGAAGAATTTGGTTTTTCAGTTGAATTTGTAAGTATTGACATTCAGGAATCAATTGAATCGTTTGAAGATTCAGAGGAAGACCTGATTCCAAGGCCCCCTATTGTTACTGTGATGGGGCATGTGGATCATGGTAAAACATCACTGCTTGATTATATCAGAAGTGCCAATGTAATTGCCGGTGAAGCCGGTGGTATTACACAACATATCGGCGCTTATAATGTATATCTTAAAGAGGGTAAAAATATTACCTTTCTTGATACTCCGGGGCATGAAGCTTTTACCGCAATGCGTGCAAGGGGTGCCCAGGTGACAGATATTGCCATTATTATAGTGGCTGCAGATGATAGTGTTATGCCGCAGACTGTTGAAGCAATTAATCATGCTTCTGCTGCCGGTGTGCCCATTGTTTTTGCCATTAATAAGATCGATAAACCGGGCGCTAATCCGGAAAAGATAAAGGAAGAACTTGCAAAGATGAATTACCTTGTTGAAGAGTGGGGCGGAAAATATCAGTCGCACGATATTTCAGCAAAAAAAGGCATTGGGGTATTTGAGTTGCTTGAAAAAGTACTTCTTGAAGCTGAACTGTTGGAATTAAAAGCTAATCCCGACAGGCTTGCAACCGGTACGATTATTGAGTCTTCGCTTGACCGGGGGAGGGGTTATGTGGCAACAGTGCTTGTTCAAAACGGAACTCTCAAAAATGGTGATATTGTGCTTGCCGGAAAATATTTCGGGCATGTCAAGGCTATGTTTAATGAGCGTAACCAGAAAATTGAAAGTGCCGGCCCGTCTGAGCCTGTTATTATTCTTGGATTGGATGGAGCTCCGCAGGCAGGCGATAATTTTAATGTAATGGAAAATGAGCGTGAAGCAAGAGTTATTGCCAATAAACGCGAGCAGCTTGCACGGGAGCAGGGTCTCCGGTCACAAAAGCATATCACACTTGATGAAATAGGCCGGAGAATAGCCATAGGTAATTTTCAGGAGCTGAATCTTATTATTAAAGGTGATGTGGATGGATCGGTTGAAGCTTTGGCTGATGCGCTTATCCAGTTATCGACAGAAGAAATTCAGGTAAATGTAAAACATAAAGCAGTGGGGCAGATATCTGAATCTGACATTCTTCTTGCTGCCGCTTCTGAAGCAATTGTTGTGGGCTTCCAGGTAAGGCCTTCATTAAGTGCACGAAAGCTTGCTGAACGTGAACAAATTGACATTCGTTTATATTCAATAATTTATGATGCAATAAATGAGATTAAAGCAGCAATGGAAGGGATGCTGTCTCCCGATATAAAAGAGGAGATTACAGGATTAGCGGAGGTGCTTGATACATTTAAGATAACAAAAGTGGGTACCGTAGCCGGTTGTATTGTTCGGGACGGAAAGATTAACAGGAATTCGAAAATAAGAATTATACGCGATGGCATAGTGATATATACCGGTACTCTGGGATCGTTAAAAAGATTTAAAGATGATACCAGGGAGGTCAAGAATGGCTATGAATGTGGCTTAAATATTGAAAATTTCAATGATATTAAAATAGGTGATTTTGTTGAAGCATTCAATGAAGTTGAGGTTGCAAAACAACTATAATATCAGTTATTAACAATTAACTTTTAATATGATTTTGTAGTTCTGAAAAAAACCGGGAAGGATGAAACGAATTATTATAGTTGTTGTAGTAGTTCTCGCAATAGGAGCAGTAGCAGGTTATTTTTACTTTTCTCCTTCGGGCGATATCCCTTTTTCCAAAGACACCACACTTTATAAAGCTATTCCGGTAACTACTCCCTTTTTTATGGAAGCCGGATCTTTAAGTTCCATACCATTCGGCAACTCTGTAATGAAGGAGTTTGCCCTGATTGATAAGTCTTATACCGGCAGCTTTTTAAATCTTGACTCACTTATCAGAGATTCGAAAGAGATATCCCCGGGTTTACGAAATACACCTTTTGTTATAGCCTTTTGCTTTACGGGCCGTAACCAGCTAATGCCCCTGCTTGTAAAAAAAGTTGACGGGAGCAACAGGAAAAATGAAATTCTTCAATTTATTCAGAATCTGTTTCCACCGGCAAAATTTAAATATTTCGAAAAAGATTATGGTAAAAGTAAAATTATTGAGATAAACAGAGGCCCGGAAAATAAACCTGTGGTCTATTCAATTACTAATGGTTTATTTATTGTAAGCAGCGAATCTTTATTAGTTGAACAGGCAATAAGACAACTGTCCTCAAAAGGGATTGTAAATAATAAATTTTTTCAGGAGACATATAAATCAGCCTCTTCAGGTAAGGTGTCACTATTTGTTAATCATAGCTACTTTTCCGGTTTTATGGGCAATATTCTGAATAGTGATTTAAAAAGACGAAAAGATGAATTTGGTGATCCGGTTAAATTAAATGCACGAATACAATCTGAAAAGTTCAGAAATTTTGCCTCCTGGAGTTCACTTGACCTCTCTTTCAGTAAAGATGATTTAATTTTCAATGGTTATTCTGTTGCCGGCGATTCTCTGAATCACTACCTTTCTGTTTTTGAAGGACAACAGCCCGTAAGATTCAGGGCTGATGAGATTTTACCTCAAAATATATCCTGTTATTTTAATATTGCCCTTTCAGATAAAAAATTATTTTTTAAACGGCTTGAAAACTATTTCATTCATACAGGTTCATATTATATGAGAGAGGAGAGGATGAAAAGGTTCGAATATGGTTTTCGTAATAATATGAGAGAGCAGTTTGGAGAAATCGTAAAAGATCAAATAATAGTGGCCGCCGGAACAATTCCGGTAGATCCTGATAATAAACAGATTTACTTTATATTTCAAACTGAAAACCAGGCTTCAGCCGAAGAGCAGATGAAGGGGTTGCTGGCTAATTATGCTTACCGTGAAAAGTCGGAGCTTGATTCTGCCAGATCAGATTATCAATTAAACAGTAAAGTTAAAATTGGGATATATAAATTCCCTTATCCCTCATTTCCCGGTATTTGGCTTGGAGCGCCATTTTTTACGGCTGCTGCCGAATATGTGACTTTTTACAATAATTGTATGATATTTTGCAATACGGAGCAGGGGTTAAAAGAGTATCTGCAAAATATTGCCAACGGGAATACTCTTGGGAAAGATAATGCTTACCTTAAAGCTGTACAGAAAAATGGAGGAAAGGCCAATTTGCATATATATTTGGATATTAATAAATCGTTTTCTCTTGCAAAAGAGATTTTTACTGCTTCTTATTTTAAGAAAATTACCGGTTATGAAGAAAATATCAGGAAATTCCGCACTTTTAATTGGCTGGTTCAATATAGTAAGGGCTCTTTTTTAAATACTCTCGGTTTAGTTTATGATCCTGAAATACCCGGGCAGGCACAGACAACCTGGCAAAGTGCGGTAGGGAATGATATTGCCAAAAAACCACAATTGGTTATAAATGCCAATAATCCCGCCAATAGAGAGATTATTATTACCGACGACAGAAATAACCTGTTGCTGCTGTCAGAGACAGGAATTATCAGGTGGAGCCTGCCATTGCCGGAACCTGTTATGAGTGAAATATACCAGGTCGACTACTACAGGAATGGAAAGTTGCAATACCTTTTCAGTACAAAAAATAAAATTTATCTTATTGACAGGAATGGTAAAAACTGTGCAAATTTTCCTATCGGTCTCAAATCACCTGCCACAAATGGTGTAAATGTATTTGATTATGACAGGAACAGAAATTACCGATATGTTATTGCCGGAGAGGACAAAAAGATTTATGTGTATGATTTTGAAGGTAAAATTATTTCAGGTTGGAATTTTGGCCGTACAAGCAGTATGGTGACATCACCTGTAAAGCACTTTAAAATTTCAGGTAAAGATTATATAGTATTTAAAGACAGTAAGCATATATATATTTGTAACAGAAGGGGGGATATCAGGGTTGAAACCGGTTTCACCATTAACTTTTCAGATAATCCGTTGTTTCTTAATATGGATGGGACTCCCAAAATTGTTGCATCGGACAATACAGGTAAGGTTCATTATATATATTTTGATGGAAGACACGAAGAGAAGAGGAGCTCCCGTTTAAGTAAAAATCATTTCTTTATAATTGACGACCTGAATGGTGATAAAACACCTGAATTTATCTTTACCGATAAAAATGAGATTATGGTTTTTGATGAAAATGGCAAAAAGCAGTTTGGCAAAAAGTTATCCGGCCCGGTCAGCTCTCCTCCCAATATTTATGCTTTTTCAAATAATCTTAAAAAAATAGGCGTGGTTGATGCTGAATCAAACAGGATTTATCTGTTTGATCATGATGGTAAACTGCATGAAGGATTTCCGCTGCAGGGTAACAGCGAATTCAGTATCGGAAAGTTATCCGACAGGGTCTCCGGATTGAATCTGGTTGTGGGAAGCCGGGGAGGCAGGCTATATAACTATACTTTGAAATAATTTCAGTTATACTGTTTTTTCTACCGGCCAGACAAATGCCCTGACCCCAACTTCTTTATTGATTTCATCGAGTTTTTTAATTGCATCAAGAAGAGTGTCAACCTGTTCTTCACCGATTATTGTAAGGGCAGCAGAGTTCATCTCCGGCCATGTATGAGTTCCCATACGCGGTTCACCTTTTTTGGATCCCCTTCCTTTAACTTCATTAAACCAGGTATACCCCCTGATACCCAGCTTATCGAACATATATTCCACACGTTCTGTATTAGCCTGGTTGAAAATGATCATTACAGCTTTCATATGATTAAA
>CAZLZJ010000015.1:0-42927 GCA_964563975.1 uncultured Prolixibacteraceae bacterium | reverse complement strand
TTAGAGTTCTTTAATTCTTATATTTCTGAATTTCAGTTCTGAACCATGTCCAAGGAATCCGATATATCCGCTTGTACGCTTTAATCCGGGATGATCCCTCCTGTCAATTGTACCATTTCTGCTTGCTTCAGCTGTGTCACCATCAAGAATTACCGTACCGTTGAGAGTAATTTTAATCCGGGTGCCTTTAACAATAACTTCTTGTTTATTCCACTGTCCGACCGGTTTTAAAAATCCTCTTTTTGCAGGTATCACACCATAAACAGAGCCATGGTATTGGTACTCTTCCAGGTTTGCATATACAGGTGCCGTGTCATCCAATATCTGAAGTTCAATACCTTGATAGGCTGCATCGCCCGTAAGCGGAGCTCTGATACCCAATCCGTTGTTTGCTCCGGGTGTAAGCTGAAATTCAAAACGGATAATAAAATCATCATACTCTTTATCGGTATAAAGATTACCGTGGCCTCCCCTTGATGGCCTGACTAAAAGCTCACCATTGACAGGCACATAGTCGGTAGTGTTGCCTTGCCATCCTTCAAGATTCATTCCGTTAAAGATTGAAATAAAACCTTCGTCTATCTCCTCTTTAGTCAACCCATACTCTTTTGTATTTATTTCACGAACATAAATATCTCTAAAGGCAAGGTCTGTACCGTGGGCTTGCAGTTCAATAAAACCTTTTTCAAAAATTGGAATAGTCCGATCCCAATAATTTTCCATTGTAATATTATCAACCACCAGCTCACCGTTAAAGTATACCGTAACTTTTTCCCCAATCATGGTTATTCTGAAAGTGTTCCACTCTCCAATAGGATTATCAGCCACCTTTGAGGGTTTGCTTTCATGTTTCAGGTTGTTATAGAGACCCCCCGAACCTACTTGTGCGCCTACATCAACTCTTGTAGTATCCCAGATCTGAACCTGGGGAGTTCCCCGAAGGTATATTCCGCTGTCTCCGTCTTTTGTTATCCTCCAGTCGACAATCATTTCAAAATCGCCATACTCTTTAACAGTACAAAGATTTGCCCCCCTGCCGTTAAACACTATGGTGTTATCCCTGACACTCCAATTTTTCAGCATTGCTTTATTGGCTATCTCCTGTTTTTTTGCAAGTTCCTCTTTGCTCATCTTAGCCCGTGAAACAGGATTTTCAACCAGCCCTTGCCACCCTTCAAGATTCTTTCCGTTGAAGATAGAGACAAATCCTTTTTCTTCAGGCATTTTATCAAGATAGTTTTTAATATTGATCTTATCATAATCACTTTCGCTTCCGGTAATTAGTGAGGCAACCCTTCCCAATAATTTTTCAACTATCTCACCTGTAAATCCATTTTCACCATTATCATCCGGAAGGGCTATTTTCATTATTGCACCTGCTGCAGCCTGTACAAGATCGCTATTATCAAGATATTGTTCAAGGCAGATCATTGAAAGGAATGTTTTGAGGTTGCCTATTGCATTAATAACCATTGTTTTGTCGGCGGAATTGCTTGCATATGGCATTATTTTTCTGTATTGTAACAATTTTTGATCATCAGGAAGATTGGCAGAGGAAACCTGGCGAACAAAACTTTTAAATGCCTCTTTTTGGAACTCTCCTGAATTTGATTTACAAATTTCATAAAGCGAGGCAGCTGCCGGATACTCTTTCCAGTTTGTTAAAGCTTTAAAAGCAGACTGTTTTATTACACCCGTGGAGTTATTAAAATAGTCAGTAACGGTTTTTAATGCAACGTTCCCTCCGATTTCGGGTAAAATGGAAATAATACGCTCCTTGTTTGCACCATTTTTCAATGCTTGCAGAATAATACCGTTTTCTGATTTTTCTGACCGAACCCCTTTTGCAGCAGCTATAACAGCTGCCTGAACCTGATTTATCTCCTTTTCGTTATTAACCGACCGGAGCAGGTTGATCAATTCATTCAGGTTATTGCTTGTTGATACATTTTTTAAAGCATTGAATGCTGATGCTTTCTCCTCAGGGTTATTTGAACCGGTAAGGCGAATGATATTACTAAAATACTCTTCTCCGGCTTTTGCTCCAATGAGGTCTGTCAGGGCAGCTTTTACGCTTCCGGATGATTGATTTAAACCTGCAGCCACAGATTTTAAATGATTGCGGTCAAGTAATTGCATCAGGGCACCTTTGGCTTCAGGAATATCTTTGCCGCTTAGCAAGTGATCAGTAAGCTGGGGTATGGCTTTATGCCCTTCGAGCCTGACTAATGCGGAGATTGCCTCCCGGCGAATTTCGGGAGAAGGTGAATTAAGGTTTCCAGTAATAAAATCTACTGCAGCAAGATCACCCCTCCTGCCAAGCATATCAATAATTTCAGCTTTAACTTCAGGAGATACGGTCTGAGCCTTATTGATCCACTCCCTTGTACTTGAAATATCACCTGTATTACAGGCTATGTTAAGAACCGACATACGGAAAGCCTTATTGTTGTTATCAATGGCTTTAATCATAAAAGGCATTGCCTCATGCCCGAAATGTTTGGCATAAACAGTTAAAGCTTCTGCATAATTATGTAGTTTGTCGTCAGCCCGGTTTGCTTTCATTATCTCTTTAAGAGCCTTTTGGCATAATTGTAAATTACCTGTTTGCCCAAGCCTGTCGGCGTATAATAAAAATGCATCGGCAGCATTGACCGGTTCATATTTGAAATCTGCTTTTTTTGCCGCATTATACAGCAGTTTATATGATACAGGATCTCCGATATTTGCCAGGGCTGTATAGACAGTTTTTTGAAGAGACAGGTTACCTGAGCTTGCAAATGCAGAGATAGGATTTACGGCTAAATTGTACTGAAGCTCTCCCAAAGCTTTAATTAAAGTTATTTTTGATTGTTCAGAGGAGTTTGGCAATTTTTCCAGTAAAGCCCCGGCTGAAGCCTGAGAGCCGATTGACAAAAGTGTTTGCGTTACCGGTTCAACCAGATTTTCGTCTGACAGATATTTTTTTATTTCACCTATTGATCTTTCTCCTCCGACAAGATTTAACTGGTTAAGAAGAAAAGTTTTAATTTCGATATCTGTTTGTGAATTCAATGCTTCCAACAGGTTTGTTTCAACTGACCTGCATGCTGTTTCTTTACCAAATTCACTTGCATAGCGGGCAAGGCTGTTAAGCGCAAAGCGTACTGCAGTATCATCACCTTTCCCGGGAGGTGTTAACATAAGGGTTAGTTTTTGAAAACCTTCACTCCCCAGTCCGGCCAGCTCGTTCATTAACCTGTTGCGGTGAATAAGGTCATTTGCAGGCATTTGAGCCAGAATATCAGCTATTTTAGTATCCAGAGTACGCCTGTCTTGTGCAGACCCTGAAGTGGAAATAATTGCAAATATCAGGATAGCGGTTAATTGAAATATCTTTTTCATTTTTTTTATATTAAAAATTATTATTTATCAGATAGTCCAGGGACCCCTCATGGGCTGGTTTATTAAACGATTTGCAGCTTCATCGTCAATAAATTCAAGCTTGACGGGATCAAATTTCAGTGATCGCCCCAGTCTGACTGCAATTATTCCAAGATTTACAACTGTTGCGGATCTGAATCCGTTCATTTCGTTAAGTGCAAATTTCTTGCGTGATCTGACTGAATCTGAAAAGAGTGTTATTTGAGATTCAGGTTCGGGCAGTGTTTCCAGAAATTTATGAAGGTTTGGAATATCAGATCTGAATCCCCGGAATATTTTACCGTTGGGCCCTTCAATATATGCAGCATTTTTATCTTTATTTTCGCCATCAAGGATGATTTTACATCCATCGGCATAAGTATATTCGATCCTTTTCCATGATCCCACGGCATCATAATGTTGTTGTGGCGCATCAACATCAACCATTACCGGATTTGTATCATCTTTGCTTAAAAGGTACTGAACCGGGTCAAGATAATGTTGCCCCATATCTCCAAGGCCGCCTCCATCATAATCCCAGTATCCACGGAATTTTGAGTGTACGCGTTCAGGGTTATAAGGTTTGTATGGCGCAGGTCCCAGCCACATATCATAATCCAGGTTTTCAGGAACCGGCATTGGCTTCAAATTATGCTCACCACTCCAGTAAAATTTCCAGTTATACCCGGTTATACCGCTGACCGTAACCTTTAACGGCCATCCCAGGATGCCACTGTCAATTATTTTTTTCAAAGGTTTGACATCAGTGCCTAATCCATAAAAGGTGTCTTTAAATCTGAACCAGGTATTGAGGCGGAATATTCTGCCGTGTGCATTGACAGCTTCGACAACTTTTTTGCCTTCTCCGATTGTGCGTGTCATTGGCTTTTCACACCAAATATCTTTTCCTGCTTTTGCAGCTTCGGCAGCCATGATGCCATGCCAGTGAGGCGGTGTGGCGATATGCACAATGTCTACTTCCGGGAGTTGAAGTACCTCTCTGAAATCGTGAAATTTCTTTACTTCATAATTGATCATACTTTGTGCCTTTTCAAGATGCAGGCGGTCAACATCGCATATTGCAACCACACGCGTATCTTCATAAGGTATATGTCCGCGGCCCATACCGCCCACCCCTATGATTGCTTTTGTAAGTTGGTCGGAAGGGGGTACATATCCATTCCCTCCCAATACATGTCTGGGGATAATGGTAATCCCGGCTCCTGCAACCATTGCACTTTTCAGGAACCTTCTTCTGGAGGATTGATCTCTGTTATTCATATATTGTTTGTTTAAAATTTGTAATTTAATTAGTTGCTATAAAGATAGTATTTGCATTCTAAAAATGGCAAAAATGAATTATCGATATAACTCAATCTCTACTTTTACCGGAAGATGATCGGAAAGATCAATGGAGGGAGTGGAGGAGCTTACGGTTTTCCACCGGTCTGACGGTTTGTAAAAGATATAATCAATTTTAGCACTTGGATTATCGGCAGGTATTGTATAATCGGGATTGCATGCCTGTTTCCATTTTTTCATCCCTTCTTTGATTTCAGGCGAATCGGGACGTCCGTTAAAATCGCCTGCAATTATCATTGGGTGTCTCTTTTTTTTGAGGGCTTTGTTAATTGCTTTTACCTGTGCTTGCCTCACCTCTGATGTCGAATGATCCAAGTGGGTTGAGATAAAGGTGAAACATTCTCCTCCCGGCAGTTCTACATCAGTAATTAAAGCAGCTCTTTGCTCTTTAGCCCCTTCAATCATCGGGAGCATAATTTTTTCAGTTTTAATAAAGGGATATTTGGATAAAATACCTATGCCGTAATATCCTCCTGAAAAATCTATTGTTTTTGCATAGGCTGTCAGCATCCCTGTATGATAACCCAGTTCAGTGATGAAATCTTTTCCATTTTGATGAGGCACGGCCGGCCGGTTAGTCTTGACATCCACTTCCTGCAAAGCAACAACATCAGGATTCTCTTTTTTGATATATTCGGCAAGCTGCTCTAATGAAGCCAGCTCCCCAAATCTGAGATTGTAACTTAATATTGTCAAGGGATAGAGATCTTCCCCCTTTTTCACCGGTTGTGCTGTTATCGTAAATGGGTTTAACTGAAACAGGAAGAGAACCAACACAGCAATCAGTTCCCGGAATGACAGTTTTTCTTTAACATTTAAATACATTTGATATCAGAATAAGTTATTGAATTTATTTTTCAGTATAATTTTAACATCTTTTTCCGGAATTTTTCTGCCCAGCTCTTTTTCCATAGACGTTACTCCCAATGTCATGCCACAGGGATTGATATATTTAAAATATTTAAGGTCTGTATTTACATTCAATGCAAATCCGTGCATTGTAACATAACGGCTTACACGAACCCCTATTGCACATATTTTGCGGGCATTAACCGGATGATCAGCATCTATCCAGACTCCTGTCGTCCCCTCTTTACGACTCCCTTTTATTCCAAATTCAGATAGTTGTCCGATAATGGCATCCTCCATTTTTTCTATATACTGACGCACTCCGAGTTTATAATACTCCAGGTCAATAATAGGATATCCTACAACCTGGCCCGGACCATGGTAAGTAATGTCACCACCCCTGTTGATCCGGTAAAAGGTTGCTTTAATACTTTTTAGGAACTCTTCATTTGTCAGCAGGTTTTTTTCATCTCCGCTTTTTCCCAAAGTAAATACGTGAGGGTGTTCAACAAAAATAAAATAATTTTTTAATGATGGTTTACCCCTCTTTTTTTTGTCTTCTGTAATTTCTGCAAGTAATTTTTCCTGATAATCCCAGCAGGATTTATAATTTTTTACTCCTAAGTCTATATAATTAAAATCAGTCATCTTTTTAAACGGATAAGTTATTTTTTTAAAATAATTATGTCCTGGAAATCTGTCAGCTGACTTTTATCAATAAAATTTTTCCAGTAACCATGAATAATATTGGCAATAAGGAACCCCTCTTTTTTAATTATCTCAAAAATATGTTGCTCTTCAAATGCAACATTTGCATTTTTTAAATTTTGATCCATCAATCTGTATCCTTCTTTTTTAATTGGAAATCTGAAACTGTTTAATTCGGAGATAAACAGTTCCTCTTCTTTATTGTATAGAAAAAAGGTTGCCAGGCATGTTCCCCCGGTTTTTAAAACCCTGTATATTTCACTCAGGTAGTGAGTTATTTCTGATTCCTGCATATGTGTAAAGACAGAAAAAAGAAATACAATATCAAACCGGCTGTTTATATAGGGAAAAATAAACTCTTCAGGGCTTGTGCCTTTGCTATTGTAAAGATCATTTATTAAAGGGACATATCTGAAATGGAAATTTGAAAATTTGGGACTGATATTTTTATTACACCATTTAATTCCTTTTTTAACGATATCAAATCCTTCATATCTTCCATTGCCGGTAAGAAAATTGGTCAGAGCTACGGCACTTCTCCCAATACCGCATCCAATATCCAGTACATGATCTTCCTCTTTTATTTCTGCATATCGCTTCAGTAGCTCCAGATGATGCACTCCTTGTTGAATAAAATCGCCCGACCCGACATATATATCGCCTTTACCGGGCACCATACTCTTTTTTTTACCTGTAAGTTTTAATAACAGATCTTCCGGCAGGAAATATAACTTCCTGGCCAGTAACCTCATTTTTGGGGTAAGCTTATAATAAATTGACCTCAGATTCATATATCCGGGAATTTAAATTATATCAGGCGTTTATATGCTCTTCAGCTCTATATGAACTTCTTACTAATGGGGCGCTTTCTACAAATGAAAATCCTTTTTTTATACCGGTATTATGATATTCGTCAAATTGTTCAGGTTTGATATATTCAACAACGGGTATATGTTCAGGGGAGGGCGCAAGATACTGTCCGATAGTTATAACTTTACATCCCGCATCTCTCAGGTCGTCCATTGTTTGCAATATTTCATCTTTAAACTCTCCCAGCCCGAGCATTATTCCTGATTTGGCTATCATATTATTTTCAGCAATGAATCGTATTACTTCAAGGCTGCGACGGTATTTTGCTGCTGAACGGATTCGGGGAGTCAGTCTTTCTACTGTTTCGAGGTTGTGGGATACAACATCGGGGCCTGAATCTATAACCTGCTTAATAAGATTTTTCTTTCCACTGAAATCAGGAATTAAAACTTCAATTTTTGTTTCCGGATTAATTTTTTTGATCTCTTTAATGGTAAGCGCCCATATTTCAGCACCCTGATCAGATAAATCATCACGATCGACCGAAGTAATAACACAATGTTTCAGTCCCATTATTTTTACCGACCGGGCTATTTTAGATGGTTCATTATTATCCGGCGGTAAAGGTTTTCCTGATTTTACCCCGCAAAATTTACAGCTGCGTGTACAGATATCACCCAAGATCATAAAAGTGGCTGTTCCCCTGTTCCAGCAATCGCCTATATTCGGGCAATTACCACTTGTACATATTGTATGCAGACCGTGAGAATTGACTAAATTTTTAATTTTTGGATAATTACTTCCTTTTGGCATTTTCATTTTCATCCAGTGTGGCAGCCTCTCTGTTTTTTCCGGTTTATTATCCATATCTGAAAATTTTTATTGCAAAAGTAATTCTAAGATAACTATTACACAAATATTAAAAAGAGTCATTTTAAAAGTGATGGTTGTTAAAGCAAAAATGGCAATTAATTATTTTCTGTCATATTTTTGTAACTTGCACAAAAATATTTTTTATATGAAGTATCTGCCGGTATTGATATTTTTAATAGTAAATATAAATATAACTGTTGCGCAAAACAGGCAGAAGGAGATTCAGACAAATTCCGGCCTTGCTCTTTCTTATTATAAGGAAGGTGAATATGAGAAAGCTGCTCCTCTTCTTTTGGAGGTTTACAACCTTTCGGGGAACAGCTATTTTTTCAGGCTTTTTTTAACTTCCCTGATTAAATTAGGGCAATTTGAAGATGCTGAGATTCAGATAAAGAATGAGATTAAAAAAAGGCGGGCTCCGCATACCGAATTTTATATCCATTGGGGAAACCTGTTAAAAGAACAAAACAGGGATGAAGAGGCGGAAGCCAAATATAGTGAGGCACTGAGTGGTATTCCCGCCAGTAAAGGAAGTTACTTGATAGCTGCTAACAATTTTTTACAATGGTCTGAGTATGAATGGGCAGAAAAGGTATATCTAAAGGGAAGAAAAGAACTGCCTCAGGAGCAGTTTAATTATGAATTGGCCAGGGTTTATATGTACCTTCGCTCTTATGAGAAAATGATGGAGGAGTATCTCGGCCTTATCAAAATTGATGAAAAACAGCTGCAGCGAATAGAAAGCAGCCTGGCATCAGTAATGAGGATTGACATTGATAATGATTTTCGTGACAGATTCAGGGAGCAGGTATTAAAACGGATTCAGGCCGAACCAAATGTTATCGGTTATAACCGGCTTTTAATATGGTTTCTATTGCAGGAAAAACAGTTTGCAGGGGCTTTAAGGCAGTCAATTGCCCTTGATCGCCGCACAGGGGGAGAGGATGCGCAAATATTGCAGTTAGGCAACCTGGCGATAAACAATCAGATATACGGTGAGGCTGCTAAAGCTTATGATTATTTGATAACAAAAGGCGAAAGCAGCCCATTTTACCAACAAGCATTTTTACAAAGTATCAATGCATCATATCTGCAATATATAAATGAGAACTCCGGTGACAGGGATGAAGGGAGACGTATTGCTGAGCGTTTTGACAAAGGATTGGATATTTTGGGCTTGTCTGCCCCGACCCTCAATTTGATATATTCATATAGCCATCTTCTTGCTTTTTATCTGGGTGAAACAGATAAGGCAATTTCTCTATTGGAAGAGGGATTGAGTATTCCGGGCATCAATCCGGAGGAAACAGGGATTTTAAAAACCCGGTTGGCTGATATTAATCTTTATAAAGGAGATCAGTGGGAAGCTGTTTTGTTATATTCACAGGTGATTGATGAAAATAAAAACAGTGAACTGGCTGATGAGGTGAAACTTAAAAAAGCAAGACTTGGTTACTATATGGGGAACTTCAGCTGGGCTAAGGCACAACTTGATATTTTAAAGGGAAGTACCTCAAAATTTACTGCAAACGATGCTATGGAGCTTTCAATGCTGATAGGGAATAATCTTAATTTAGATACGACTGCGGTTCCTTTGCAGATGTTTGCTCGTGCCGATCTGCTTTTTTTCAGAAAAAAGGATTCACTGGCATTGGTAACCCTCGATTCAATTGCAGAAATGTTTCCTTATCATACGTTGATCGATAATATTCTTTTCAGGAAAGCAAAAATTGAGATCGATAGAAATAATTATAAAGAAGGTGCTGAGTATCTGGAACAGATCAGATCTGAATATAGTTTTGGACTGCTTGCAGATGAGGCGTTATATTTACTTGCGGAGCTATACAATTATAAACTGGGATTGAAAGAAAAGGCAAAAGAGCTATACCTTGAAATGCTGACGGTACACCCCGGCAGTGTTTTTATTGAGGAGTCAAGGGAGAAATACAGGGAGCTCAGAGAGCTCTTTCCGGGGAAGACGGAAACACCGGGAGATGATCTTTTTTAAGATTGGTATCTTTGTGCAGAGGGTGAATAAGCAAAATAGTGGTTTATATGCAACATCAGGCAGTTAAAATATTAGGTATTGATCCCGGCACAACAATTACCGGTTATGGTCTGGTCGAGATAAAAGATAATAAGCCTGTGATTTTAAATATGGGATCTTTGATACCTGGGAGGTTTTCCAATCATTACCAGAGGTTGAAATACTTACATGAAAGATCATTGGCTTTGATGGAAGAGTACCGGCCTGATGTTATGGCTATTGAAGCTCCTTTTTATGGCAAGAATGTACAGTCGATGCTAAAATTGGGAAGAGGCCAGGGGGTAATAATGGCTGCTGCCCTTTACTACTCTGTTCCTATTCATGAGTATGCTCCTTTATTAGTGAAGCAGTCTATTACCGGAATGGGAAGGGCATCTAAAGAGCAGGTAGCATATTTTCTTCAAAAAGTTTATAATCTTACCGATTTAAATCAAGGTTTTGATGCAAGCGATGCAGTGGCAGTGGCTATATGTCACTTTATTCAACAGGGCAGGATAAAGAAGACAAAAGAGTACAAAAACTGGAGTGATTATATTAAAAAAAATCCTGACAGAATTTTTTAACAGCAGTTAAACTATTATTTACACATTGTTTAAACAGAGAAAAATTGTTTTTTATAGAAAATTATTATACTATCTTTGCGCCTCTTTATTTTAAATTAATTTATATATGCCGGTAAAAATGAGATTAACGCGGCATGGCCGCAAACGTTATGCTTACTACCATATTGTGGTAGCTGATAGCAGGGCGCCACGAGATGGCAGGTACATTGAGAGGATTGGCTTTTATAATCCCAATACGAATCCTGCTACAATAAATCTCGATTTTGACAAAGCTTATGACTGGCTTACAAAAGGCGCACAACCAACTGACACAGTAAGAGCAATTCTTTCTTATAAGGGAGTGCTTTATAAGAAGCACCTTATGGGAGGAGTTAAAAAAGGAGCTTTTGATGAAGAAGAAGCTAAGAGAAGGTTAGAACAATGGATTACAGAGAAAGAGTTAAAAATTCGTTCCAAAAAAGAGAGTATTGAAACTGATGAAGAGGCAAAAATGAAAAAATTGCTGGCTGCTGAAACCAAAAAGAAAGAAGCCATAGCTGCCGAAATAGCTGCAAAAAATGCTGAAATTGCAGAGAAAGCCAAATCTGAGGCGGAAGAGGAGGCAGCTTCTGAAGATGGTGACAATATGGCTGCGGAGATTCAGGAAGAGCAGAAAGCAGCTGAAATTGAAAAACCGGAAAATGAGTAACAGTTTTTGATCTCTGATTGAAAGATTTTTTACAGAACCACTTTTGATAACGAAGGTGGTTTTTTTATTCCGGATATTAAAAATCCTTATATTTGTAATGTATGGAAACAATTCCTAAGGCGGAGTGCCGCAAAATAGGATTTATCAGGAAGTTACATGGTATCAAAGGTGAAGTGATTCTTGAATTTGAAGCTGAACCGGAATACACGGTGACTGATATTAACCGGTTTCTTATTGAATTGGATGGTTTGCTGGTACCTTTTTTTGTATCTGACAATGGCATCGAGCTGAAATATTCCAATAGTGCGTTAGTAAAATTTGATTGGGTTGATAGTAAAAAATATGCACGCAGATTGGTAGGCAAAGGAGTTTATCTTTTTTTAGATGAAGCCGAAGCTTTGCCCGTCAAAGACTCTTTTTCAGGATTAATTGGATATAAGGTGTTTGATCAGGGCAATAACCTGATAGGAGTGGTTACGAAGGTTGAAGATTTTTCAGGAAATATTGTTTTTGAGATGATTTCAGGGAACAATAAATTTTTAATTCCTTTTAACAATGAACTGCTTATCTCTTTTAACAATAAAAAACAGACAATGAGCCTTCAGCTGCCGGAAGGTTTACTTTAATATTAATGTAATTGATTATTAATTATTTAACTACTATGAGATTAATTGGTTTATACTTACTGACTTTTATTTTGGGAATATCTTTTGCAAATAGTGTAAAAGCAGGAGAAGAGGTCAGGGAGGTTCCTCCCTTTTCGGAGATATCATTACGGGTTTCCGGGAAACTTTATATAAGGCAAGGTGATAGCCAAAAGGTAGAGATTTCTGCAAATTCCTCTGTGATGGATGAGATTATCACTGAGGTTAGAGGGCGTGCCCTTAATATCCGTTTTAAAAGCAGAAACTTGTTTAACACTAATTTTGATCCGGGTAAAATCATAATTACAATTACTGTTCCTGAAATTAACTCTTTGGGGGTTGCAGGCTCAGGTGATATAATTGCCGATAAGCCGGTTACTTCCCGTATAATTGATTTGAATGTAAGTGGAAGCGGTAATATTTTCCTTGAGGAGTTGAATTCCGAAAGGGTAAAAGCTGTCATTTCAGGATCCGGAGATATTGAGATCAATGACGGAAAAGCAGCTCAGGATCTTTCTGTTATGATATCCGGTTCAGGGAATATGAAAGCCGCCGATTATGAAGCTTCAAATGTGGATATTAAAATTGCCGGTTCAGGAAATTGCAATGTTTATTCTAACGGTAATCTGAAAGCAAGAGTTGCCGGTTCAGGCAGTGTATACTATTATGGAAATCCGTCGATCGACACATCGATATTGGGATCGGGGAAGGTTGAGCAAAGATAGTTTCACCTGTCAGGATTTTTATTTTATACTTTTTTTGATTTTTTTATTGTATCATAATTGTAGTAATAAGGAAAAGTTAAAATTATTAATAATTTAAATCTTTGTATATGAACATATTAAAAGAATTTAAGAGTTTTGCCATGAAAGGCAACGTTCTTGACCTGGCCGTTGCGGTAATAATTGGTGGTGCTTTCGGGAAAATAGTAACATCATTAGTGAATGATATAATAATGCCTCCAATTGGGTTATTACTTGGTAAAACGGACTTTAGCGATCTTAAAGTGATTTTGACAAAGGGGAGAGAAGCAGTGCTGAATGGTGATAATGTGGTAGTACCTGCAATTGCTGAGGTTTCTGTCAGATATGGTGCATTTGTTAATACAGTTCTTGATTTTTTAATTGTGGCAATATCTATATTTTTAGTTATCAAGGCTTATAATCAATTTAAAAAGAAAGAAGAAGAAGTACCGGCCCCACTGCCGGAGCCTTCAAAAGAGGAGCAGTTGCTTGAGGAGATAAGAGATATCTTAAAAGATAAAAAGCAAGATTAATTTTAATTGTTCCTATTCAGAATATTTTCGGATAATGTCAATACGGCCATCAGGCCACAGTTTAATAATTTCAGATGGGGGTACTGATCGTGTGTCGTCCCGGCGGTATTGTACAATATAATCCACTTTTTCTTTTATCAGTTCTGAAATTTCATAAAAAGCAGCAGGTGTTTTTTCCGAACTGATATTGGCCGATGTTGAAACTACCGGTTTACGAAATTTTTGCAATAAGCTTGTTGTGAACTTCTCTTTGGTAAATCGGATGCCTATACTTCCATCCTGAGAAATAAGGTTTGGCGCAAGGTTTTTTGCATTTGGATAAATTACCGTAAGAGGGGTTGAGCTGATCTCAACCAGGTCCCATGCAATGTCGGGCACATCATTAACGTAACGTTCGAGCAGTGCGGGATTTTCCATTAGAACAAGCATACTTTTTGAATCTTCACGCCCTTTTATACGATACACTCTTTCTACTGCTTCACGGTTGGTGGCATCACAACCGATTCCCCAGATTGTATCGGTTGGATATAGTATCACGCCGCCACTTTTTAATATCTCAACAGTTTTTTTTATCTCTTCAACCATTTTTGCCTTTTAACAGATTAAGATAAAGAGTGGTTAATTGCTTTGCATAGATTGAAGGATGAAAGCGGCTTGCCCGGTTAATCCCTTTTTGTATCAGCTCCTCTCTGACACTTTTACTATTCAGGATAAGCGATATTTTGGAACCGATATCCTGAATATTTTCAGGATCACATAATAAAGCTGCATCCCCTGCAGTTTCCGGCAAGCATGATACTGATGAAATCAGTACCGGACATTTACTTGCCATTGCTTCTATAACAGGCAGTCCGAACCCTTCAAACTTAGATATATATGCTGATAAAGTTGCACTTTGGTAAAGAGCTGCCAGTTCATTGACGTTTAAATCCTGAAGAAAAATTATTTTATCTTCAATACCTGAAATTTTTGTATAACGCATTAACTCTTTTAAGTAAGAGGTAGTTCTGCCTACGGCAACAAGGGTCATATTTATGCCTGATTCAAAAATCCCTTTTATTAAAGGGAGGTGATTTTTTCGGGGCTCAATAGCTCCCACTGCCAAAATAAATTTTTCAGGTATCTTATATTTTTTAAGGATGGCTTCTTTATCCTGATCCTCATAAAAAGCAGGATTAACAGGTTGATAGATTACCTCTATTTTGTCCGGCGAAATGTCTAAAAAGTTTATAATGTCAATTTTTGTTTGGTTGCTTGCTGCTAATATTTTATCGGCAGCTTTGCAAGCATATTTCAGCTTCAGAAAATACATTTTCCGGTCAATTGACTTATATAGTCCCGGGTATCTTATAAATATCAGATCATGGATTGTTACAACCGAAATTATTGAACTTTTTTTAATTTTTGCCGGTAGTTCATTGCTAAGTCCGTGATAAATATCTAAATTATGTTTTTCTAAAACGGGTACTAAAAAAAAGCTTCTCCAAAAAGAGCTAATTTTTTTGACAAGAGGATTTTTTATGGTTACAGTTTCAAAGTCTGAATAATTATTAAAAAAAGTATTTTGAATTTTAGGAGAAAACAGTACATATTCATTCTCATTAAAGTACATTTGCAGGGCATTCAGGGTGTTTCTGCTGTAATTGCCCAACCCCGATGAATTTAAAAAAGCCCTCTTGGCATCAAATCCGATTTTCACCTTTATCCGGCTTTAAACTTTAAAACTTTCTAATCCTTTAAAATCTAAGGTGGCAAAATAGTCTTCAATTGTTTCAGGACGCCTTATTTCCGTTACTTCGCCATTTTCCCGGAGAAGCAACTCACCTGATCTTAACTTGCCATTATAGTTAAACCCCATTGCATGTCCGTGAGCTCCCGTATCATGTATTACCACTATATCGCCCGGCGAAAGTTCAGGCAGCATTCTGTCAATTGCAAATTTATCGTTATTCTCACACAGGGAGCCGGTTACGTCATATTTAACCGAGTGGGGTTCATTTTCTTTTCCGGCGATGGTAATGTGATGATATGCTCCGTATATCCCCGGTCTCATGAGATTTGCCATATTTGCATCAAGGCCTGCAAATAATTTATATGTTTTTTTAATATGAAGGACTTTGGCTACAAGATATCCGTATGGGCCGGTAATTGCTCTGCCCGATTCGAAGAAAATTTTCAAAGGAGCCAGCCCGTTGCCTTCAATTATTTTTTCATACAATTTTTTTATTCCTGCACTTACATATTCCAGATCAACTGCTTTTTGTCCCGGTTTATAAGGAATCCCGATACCTCCCCCCAAGTTTGCAAAATTGATATGAACTCCTGTTTTTTCTGCAACTTCCTTAATAAGTGAAAATAAAATTTCTGCTGTTTCAATGAAATAATCAGGATCAAGCTCATTTGAAGCAACCATTGTATGTACTCCAAATTGTTTAACCCCTTTATTTTTCAGTATTTTGTATCCTTCAATAATCTGTTTATGGGTAAAACCGTATTTAGCCTCTTCGGGATGGCCGATAATGAGGTTCCCCTGTTTGAGATCTCCCGGATTATATCGCATACAGATAGTTTCAGGAATACCTGCATTTTTTTCAAGGTATTCGATATGTGATATATCATCAAGATTGATAATTGCTCCCATACTTTTTGCCAGCCTGAACTCTTCTGCCGGAGTGTTATTTGATGTAAGCATTATCTCTTCTCCTGCCATACCAACCCGCCGTGCCAGTTCTAATTCAGCTTCTGAGCTGCAATCGATACCAAAACCCTCTTTTCTCAATATTTTCATCAGGTATGGATTTGGAGTTGCCTTTATGGCAAAAAATTCTTTAAATCCCTGATTCCATTTAAATGCTTTTTTAAATCTTACCGCATTGGTTCTTATGGCTTTTTCGTCATAAATATGAAATGGAGTCTGATAAGTTTTTAAGATTTGCTCCAATTGTGATTTTGAAAACGGTGATTTTTTATCTGTCATATATATAATTAATATGTGCTTTAACTAAAATCGGCAATAAGTTCCCTGCTCAGTGTTCCGCAGGCTATCTCCTTCACCTCCCCGGTCATTGCAATATTCCAGTTATCATCAATTTCGATTTTTAAATTGCCTCCTGTCATTTTAATATTCAGTTCACTGTTGACAAGCCCTTTTTTGATTAATACGGCCGCTACGGCACATGCTGAGCTTCCCGATGCCAAAGTATACCCGGCACCGCGTTCCCAGATAATAATTTCCACTTCATCCCGTGAAATTATTTTAGCAAACTGAACATTAATACGATTAGGAAATACCGGATTATTTTCAATTTGGGGGCCGAAAGTGAAAAGCTCGTTTTTATCAAGATTATCTTTGATTATTACACAGTGGGGATTGCCAACCGAGACACAGCTAATGACATAATCCCTGTATTCGAGGTTTAATAAATGATCTATACACTCTTCTTTATCGCACTTAACAGGTATATTCTCCGATGAGAACTCAGCTTTTCCCATATCAACTTTAACTATACGGGCTTTCCCGTTACTCTCTTTAATAATTTTTGCCTGTACCAGGCCTCCCGGAGTTTCAATGGTGAAGCAGGGGGATTTGGCAAATTTAAAGTCATATAGATATTTGGCAAAAATTCTTAGACCGTTGCCACTCTTTTCTGCTTCAGATCCATCGGGGTTTAAAATTTTCAGCCCGAATGCAGCTTTATAACTGGGTACTTTGAGGAGTATTCCGTCAGAACCTATACCATAATGAACATCACAAATTTTTTTTATTGCCTCAACAGTTAATTCAAATTGTATATCATTTTGATTTAATACAATATAATCATTTCCTAATCCATGTGATTTTACAAAGAAATTTTGCATAACAGATTTTTTATTTTACAAAAGTATTAAACATCAGGCAATTTTTTGTTACAAAGGCTCGTGAATTATGTGCATAGCAATTTATTTTTAACTTTGCGTCACATAAATTGAAAGATAGATATGGCATTGATTAATGAAAATTACCTGAAACTTCAGGCAGGATATTTATTTCCGGAAATAGGAAGGAGAGTCGAACAATTTATCCGGTCTAATCCGGGCATTAAGGTAATAAAAATGGGTATAGGCGATGTTACCCGCCCGCTGGCACCTTCAGTAATTCAAGCATTTCATGAAGGAGTTGGGGAGATGGCCGGGCAGGAGACTTTTAAAGGATACGGGCCTGAACAGGGGTATTATTTTTTGCGTCAATTAATTGCAGAAAATGATTATCAGAATAAGGGAATTGACATTTCTGCCGACGATATTTTTATTTCCGACGGTTCAAAGTGTGATACCGGAAATATTCAGGAGATTTTCAGCAGTGAAAGTAAGATAGCAATATGCGATCCTGTCTATCCCGTATATGCCGACACAACCGTAATGTCGGGGAAAACAGGTTCCTGTCTTGACAATGGTTATTATGAGGGCATAATTTATATGGCATGTACAAAAGAAAATGGTTTTATTCCTGAATTACCTGTTGAAAGGCCTGATCTTATATTTCTATGTTATCCCAATAATCCGACAGGTACGGTAGCTACACGAGATGAGCTGCAAAAGTGGGTTGACTATGCTGAAAAAAACAGGTCTGTTATTTTATATGATGCTGCTTACGAGTCTTATATCACTGAAGAGGGTATTCCACATTCGATTTATGAAATAGAAAAGGCCAAAAAGCTGGCAATTGAGTTTAGAAGTTTTTCGAAAACAGCCGGGTTTACAGGTACCAGATGTGCTTTTACTGTTGTTCCAAAGGAGTTGACAGCTTTTGATAAGTCGGGCAATCCCTGCTCAGTGAATTCTCTTTGGAACCGGCGGCAGTCTACTAAATTCAATGGTGTTTCATATCCTGTTCAGAAAGCAGCAGCTGCAGTCTATTCAGAAGCAGGGAAAAGAGAGGTGGCTGAAATTATCTCCTATTACTTAGGCAATGCAAAAATAATGAAAGAGAGCCTTAAAGATGCCGGCTATGAAGTTTATGGGGGGGTTAACGCACCTTATATATGGGTAAGGACAAAAAATGGCATGAAGTCGTGGGATTTTTTCGACAAGCTACTTAAAGAAGCTAATGTTGTCGGGACTCCCGGCTCAGGGTTTGGGCCTTCGGGAGAAGGTTATATCCGGTTTTCTGCATTTGCCGGCCGCCAAAGCACCTTAGAAGCCATGGAAAGGATTAAAAATTTGAAATAAACAGATTTACTATAGGTTATATATTTATTTTATTTTTTTCCCGGATACTCTTTTAATGCTTTTTCCAATATTTTCAGGCATATTGCAAGGTCTTCTTTTTTCAGGACATAAGCAATTCGCACTTCATCTCTGCCTTTACCCGGTTGGAGGTAGAAGCCGCTTGCCGGAGCCAGGAACAGGGTCTGGTTATTAAATTGGAACTCTGACAGCATCCATTCACAAAACTTATCTGCATCATCAACAGGCAAACGGGCTACAGTATAGAAAGCTCCCATCGGCATTGGAGAATATACACCTTCAATCCGGTTAAGTCCGTCGATTAAAAAATTTCTGCGATTGATATACTCATTATAGTTATTAAGCATATATTCGGGAGTTGCATCTAATGAGGCTTCAGCAGCAATCTGCCCGATTAACGGGGGGCTGAGCCTGGCCTGACAAAATTTAAGGACACTATGCCTGACCTCTTTGTTTTTTGTGATAAGAGCACCAATTCGTAACCCGCATTCACTATATCTTTTAGATACAGAGTCAATTAAAATAACATTCTGTTCAATACCTTCAAGGTGGAAAGCTGAAATATAAGGTGATTCAGTATAACAAAATTCGCGATATACTTCATCAGAAAAGAGGAAGAGATCATATTTCTTTACCAGGTCTCTGATTTTATTCATCTCCTCGCCGGTGTATAGGTATCCTGTCGGATTATTGGGGTTACAGATCATTATTCCCTTTGTTTTTGGAGTGATAAGTTTTTCAAACTCCTCAATCGGGGGAAGTGCAAAACTATCTTCAATATTTGAAGTTATTGATTTAACTTCTGCTCCTGCTGCAATTGCAAAAGATTTATAATTGGCATATGTTGGTTCAGGAACTAAAATTTCGTCACCCGGATTGAGACAGCTCATAAAAGCAAAGGTAACAGCTTCGCTTCCTCCTGAGGTGATAGTGATGTCATCTGCTTCAATATCAATATTGTACTTATCATAATACTTCACTAATTTTTCCCTGAAAGATTTTATACCCTGGCTCAGTGTGTACCCGATAGTGGTTTGGTTAAAATTACGAATTGCTTGTAAAGCCTGAGGAGGAGCCTGCAGATCAGGTTGACCTATATTTAAATGAAAAACTTTAACTCCTCTCTCTTTTGCTTTTTCAGCAAATGGGGATAATTTCCTGATAGGTGATTCAGGTATTATTTTTCCTCTGTTTGATATTGTTGGCATTTTGTAAAATTTTAGATAAGGCAAAGATACAAGTATCAGTCATAAAACAATGGATATTGCTGTATATTTGATCAGGGTTGCCGGTTAAAAGGCAACTTCGCATAAACTCTTCTAAATTTCTGATACCGGATATTTTAAATTAAGTTGATATTTGAGTATTTGTATCATATTTTGATAACTTTGGACAAATTATTTTGGTATAACATTTTTAATAATTTTTAACTATGATTATAGGTATTCCTAAAGAGATCATGCCGGGCGAGAATCGTGTTTCGGCAATTCCCGAGACGGTAAAAAAGATGGTTGCCTCCGGCGCTACGGTACTTTTTGAAAAGGGTGCCGGCATCGGGTCACATTATGATGACGAATCCTATCGGGCAGAAGGGGCTGTCATTGTAGATGATGTAAAAGAGTTGTTTGCCCGAAGTGAGGTGATACTCAAGGTAAAAGAGCCGCTTCATGATCATGAACAGGGGATTCATGAGCTGGAAATGATGCACAAAGGGCAGTATCTGATATCTTTTTTACATCCTGCATCACCTGCTAATCACGCGATGATCAGGCAGATGGCTGAAAAAGGGATTATTGGTCTTACCCTTGACGGGATTCCGCGAATAAGCCGTGCACAGTCAATGGATGCTCTTTCATCAATGAGTGCTTGTGCCGGTTATAAGGGTATGATACTGGGAGTAAATGCAATCAGTAAATTTGTTCCTTTTGTTACCAGTGCAGTTGGACGTTTGAGACCTGCAACTGTTCTGATAATCGGCGCAGGTGTGGCAGGTCTTAGAGCCCTTGCTACGGCAAAAGGGCTGGGTGCAACGGTCTATTCGGCAGATATCAGGCCTGAAGCTAATAAGAATGCTGAGTCGCTAGGTGCAATTATCGTTGATACGGGTGTGCCTGAAGAGATTGCAGTGGATTCTGATGGAAAGCATGCCAATCAGCTGCCTGAGAAGTGGCTTAAGGCTGAACGTGAACGTCTTGCTGAAATTGTATCTCGTGCCGACATAGTGTTTTGTTCGGCTCTCATTCAGGGCAAGGTTGCACCGGTACTGATAACAGAGGAGATGGTTAAGACTATGCAGCCGGGAAGCTGTATCGTTGATGTGTCAATCGATCAGGGGGGCAACTGTGAGATCACTCCTCCGGGGTCTGTGGAAACAAAACATGGAGTGATTATAAAAGGTATAAAAAATATACCGGGTATGCTTTCAACCAGTTCAACAATTATGTTTTCCAGAAATATATTTAATCTGCTTGATTTTTTGACCAGTGATGGTAAGATCACTCTTGATATGAGCGATGAGATTATCTCTTCCATACTTGTTACCCGCGAAGGGCAAATAGTTCATAAAGGAACTCTTGAAGCTATGGCTTAAATTAATTTCAGAAACTAAATTTTTTACTATGACATTAATTCAGTTTATACTTGTAGTTATCTTTATTGTTGCAGCAGTGGTGGGCTATTTGTTGATTAACAATGTGCCTTCGCGTTTGCACACTCCTCTGATGTCGGGGATGAATGCCCTTTCGGGAGTTACTATTGTTGGCGCTTTGCTGGCTACAGCTACGGCCCTTTCGGGTAGCAGTCCGGTAGCCGGTTATCTGTTTGGATCTTTGGCTATTATTCTTGCAATGATAAATGTTGCTGGAGGGTTTGCTGTTACCGACAGGATGCTTAAGATGTTTGGACGTAGTAAACAAAATGACGAGAATGATGAATAAACTGCTGATAATCTTAAATTTTTCTACCTCTCTCATATTGTCAGATGGGGTATACTATATTTTGTGTGTTCTTTTATCGCTTAATGTTTTGCTGGGCATTCATTTAATGAGCAGGGTTAAAACGGCAAAATTAGGTAATCGTTTAAGTGCCCTGGCTATAGCTCTGGGAATAGTTATTACTCTTGTAAAAAAAGATATTATTCCGGTTTGGGCTATTTATCCGGGTATGGCAGTGGGATTGTTAATCGGATTAAGAGTTGCTTCGAAAGTAAAGATGATTGAGATGCCTCAGCTGGTAGCACTTCTTAATGGTTTAGGGGGGGCTGCTTCAGCTATAGTGGCAGCTTTTGCTTTTTTGACGTTAAAAGGAGATGGCGATATTTTTGGCAGAATAACTTCAGTAGTTGCCGTAGCAGTAGGAGTGGTAACTTTATCGGGCAGCCTTGTGGCAGCAGGAAAGCTGCATAAAGTGTTGACACAAAAGCCGGTTATTTTGAGAAATCATCAGCTCTATTCAACGCTTTTGTTGATTATTCTGGTGTTGCTGACAATAATGGGCACTTTTTGGCAGGATATTGGCGGGATAATTTTCATAATTTCAATAGTTCTTGTTTCGGCGGCTTTTGGATTTATTTTTGCTATAAGGGTGGGGGGAGCCGACATGCCGATCACTATTTCGCTGCTTAACAGTCTTAGCGGTGTGGCTGCGGCAATAGCAGGCTTTGCTGTCATTGATATACTATTGGTTTCCATAGGAGGTATTGTCGGAGCGTCCGGGCTTTTTCTTACACGTATAATGTGCAGGGCCATGAACAGGAGTCTTGCAGATATTTTACTTGGTAAGACAGCATTGCAAAGCAATGAAAAAGCAATATCTTCAGAGCCAGGTATAACCGGAGCAGTTGAAGCGGATCAGGATAGTGATGCAATTACAGAAAAGCCTGACGATCCCGGAAAAGAAGTTGATGTTACAGGGCTTATCAACAATGCCAAAGAGATTATAATAGTTCCCGGTTACGGGATGGCCCTGGCACAGGCGCAGCATCTGGTAAAACAGCTTGCCGTAAAGCTTAAAAATAAGGGTGCAAATGTCAGGTATGCAATACATCCGGTGGCAGGCAGGATGCCCGGGCATATGGATGTACTGCTGATAGAAGCAGGTGTTCCCTTTGATGATGTATATGAGATGGACGATATTAACGATGATTTTAAGGATGTTGATCTTACGATTGTCATAGGTGCAAATGATGTACTTAATCCGGCAGCACGTGATGCAGAAGGTACTCCTATTTATGGTATGCCGATATTGAATGTTGATCAGTGCAGTAATATATTGATTTTTAATTATGACCTTCAGCCCGGATATTCGGGAGTTGAAAATCCACTCTATTTGAAAAAAGATGGAGTTGCTGTTATACAGGGTGATGCATCGGTAACGCTTGCTGATTTGTTGAAAAATTTAAATTAATTCAGATGAAGCAATATCTGCATCTTCTTGAGACAATTCTTGAAAAAGGAGTTGAAAAAGCAGACCGTACGGGAACCGGTACTTTGAGTATATTCGGACATCAGATGAGATTTAGTCTTAATGAAGGATTTCCGGTTATAACTACAAAAAAGCTTCATCTTAAATCTATTATTTATGAATTATTGTGGTTTCTTGCCGGCGATACAAATGTCAGATATTTACAGGAACACGGAGTAAGGATATGGAATGAATGGGCTGATCCTGACGGTAACCTTGGGCATATTTACGGATATCAGTGGCGCAGCTGGCCAACTCCTGAAGGAAAGTATGTTGATCAAATCACCGAACTGATCAATTCGATTAAAAACAATCCCGATTCCCGAAGGCATATTGTCAGTGCCTGGAATGTGGGAGAGCTTGACAAGATGAATCTTCCGCCATGCCATATTTTATTTCAGTTTTATGTGGCACAGGGCAAACTGTCATGCCAGTTGTATCAGCGAAGTGCAGACGTATTTTTAGGCGTGCCTTTTAATATTGCATCATATGCCCTTCTTACCCTTATGGTAGCCCGGGTAACAGGATTGGAACCGGGAGATTTTGTACATACATTTGGTGACGTGCATATCTATTCCAATCATATCGGGCAGGTTAAGCTCCAGCTTACCAGAAAGCCATTTCCTCTTCCTGCAATGATGATCAATCAGGATGTAAAAAATATTTTTGACTTTAAATATGAAGATTTTGAATTAGTTAATTACCAGGCGCACCCTCATATTAAAGGGCAGGTATCAGTATAATATGGAGCAGGTGATTTATAAGAATATTTCAATTATAGTGGCCGTTACAGAAAATTATGGTATAGGAAAGAATAATGAACTTCTTTTTCATTTACCGCAGGATTTAAAAAGGTTTAAAAAAATCACTACAGGTCACTCTCTTATTATGGGCAGAAATACTTTGCTCTCTTTACCCAAGTGGCCTCTTCCTGAGCGAAGGCATATTGTGCTGACCGATAAACCGGATGATTATTTTGAGGGGTGTGAAACTGCTTTTTCAGTGGAGGAGGCACTTGAAAAAGTGAAAGATGAGCCTGAAGCCTTTGTTATTGGCGGCGGTATGGTTTATCGCCTCTTCTACCCATTGGCCGGGAAGCTTTATCTTACACTTATACATAAAAATTTTGATGCGGATATATTTTTTCCGGAGATAGATTTTTCTGAATGGTTAGAGATTTCACGTAAAGAGTATTATGATCAAAAAAATAATTTTAACTACACCTGTCTTGATTTATTGAGATCCGGTATCTCCGGATAGGCTTTACGTATGGTGTTATTTGGTGGATATTTATTTTCATATTCCCCAATTTTCACGGTCAAGGCTTCGATAGTGTATAGCTTCTGAAAGATGGGCGGCTGATATATTGTCCCTGCCTTCCAGGTCTGAAATTGTGCGGGCGACTTTTAATATGCGGTCGTAAGCTCTGGCTGACAAGCTGAGCCTGTTAATGGCCGTTTTTATCAATTCGTTGCAGGTTGAATCCAGTTTGGCAAATTTTTGAAGAAGATTAGAGTTCATTTGTGAATTGGAATAGATTCCTTGATAGGGAGAAAATCTTTTTTCTTGTATCTTTCGGGCAAAAATCACTCTTTCCCTTACCGATTTGCTGGTTTCCGACCTGTTGGTTTCTGTAAGCTTTTTAAAAGGTACGGGAACAACTTCTATGTGAATGTCAATCCGGTCGAGCAGTGGTCCGGATATTTTATTCAGATATTTTTGAACAACACCGGGTGCGCATCTGCACTCTTTTACGGGATGATTGTAATAGCCGCACGGGCAAGGATTCATTGCTGCAACAAGCATAAAGTCAGCAGGGTATTCAACAGATAGTTTTGCTCTTGAAATAGTGATGATTTTCTCTTCAAGCGGCTGTCGCATTACTTCAAGAACATTTCTTTTAAACTCGGTTAATTCGTCAAGGAACAGCACACCGTTATGTGCCAGTGATATCTCTCCCGGTTGTGGATAATTGCCGCCCCCCACTAATGCTACATTACTGATAGTGTGATGCGGCGATCTGAATGGGCGTTGAGTCAACAGGGTTTTATCTTTTCCGGTTTTGCCTGCAACAGAATGAATTTTTGTGGTTTCCAAAGCTTCCTGCAGTGTAAAAGGGGGCAGGATTGTCGGAATCCTTTTAGCCAGCATTGTCTTTCCTGATCCCGGAGGACCAATTAAAAGGATATTATGGCTTCCGGCAGCAGCTATTTCAAGAGCTCTTTTTATATTTTCCTGCCCTTTGACTTCCGAAAAATCCAAATTATGGCTATTTCTATTTTTACAAAATTCATTTCTGCTATCAAAATGGGCCTGTTTTAGATTATTTTCCCCATTCAGGAAGCGGATGACTTCTGATATATTTTCTGCACCAAACACCTTTAATCTGTCCACAACTGCTGCTTCACCTGCATTTTGCCCGGGAATGATAATTCCTTCAAACTGCTCTTTTCGAGCATTTATGGCAATTGGAAGTACTCCTTTTATAGGTTGAAGAGTGCCATCGAGAGAAAGTTCCCCCATAAGCACAAATTTATTTAACAGCTCTTTTTTTATCTGGCCTGAGGCTGCAAGGATTGCTGCTGCAAGAGGCAGATCATAAGCAGATCCCTCCTTACGAATATCAGCCGGGGCCATATTTACTATGATCTTAAACCCCGGCCATTTAAAGCCATTCAGCCTGAGGGCTGACTCAATGCGTTGCTGGCTCTCCCTGACGGCATTGTCAGGAAGGCCTACGATCATAAATTTTATTCCTCTTGTAACATTAACTTCAATGGTGATAGTTGTGGCATCAATCCCGCTTACTGCACTTCCGTATGCTTTAACCAACATAGATAAATATTTAGGAGTTAACAGGCTAAAGTTAGGGAAAAGGATTAAGAAAAGAGAAGTATGCAGTGAAGAATTTAAAAGAGCTTTTTTCTTTTAACCAGATATGCCAGGAGTACCTCTTTAAAATCTTTATTTATATCGGCCTCTGCCAGATCGATCTGGTATTGTCCGCATTTGGTTTTCAGATTTTCAAAATATGAGCTGACAGTTGAAATGTACTCTTTTCTGACTTCAAAGGGATTGAACTTGAGAGTTTGGCCTGTTTCCAGATCAATAAATTTATAAGGCCGGTTGCTGAAACTGAATTCAAGTTCCCCGGCGTGATCATTTACATTGAAAAGAATGACTTCATGTTTATTATAACGGAGATGCTGCAAGGCTGAAAAAAGCTCGTCTGTTCTATTATCATCTATCATATCGCTGAAGATAATAACCAGCGACCTTTTATGTATATTTTCGGCTATCTGGTGTAGCACTCCCGCAGCATTTGTATTTTTTCGAAGCCTGATATTTTCCGGCCTGATTAACTCAGCCATTTTGCCATACATAAGCTCTGCATTAACCGACGATAGTCTGGGCTCTGCATGAAATTCCACATGATCGGAAAATAGAGTCAGGCCAACCGCATCGCGTTGTTTTCTAAGCATATATATTAATGCTGCAGCTGCATAAACCGAGAATGCCAACTTATTTCGCAGATGCTTGTCTCCTTTATTATAGGGGTAAAGCATAGAAGAGGAGGTGTCAATTATAATCTGACACCTTAAATTAGTCTCCTCTTCAAACTGCTTTATGAAAAGTTTATCAGTGCGGGCATACAATTTCCAGTCGATATGTTTTGTTGATTCCCCCTGGTTATAAAGACGGTGTTCTGCAAATTCAACTGAGAATCCGTGAAAGGGACTCCTGTGAAGGCCCGTGATAAATCCTTCAACCACCTCCCTGGCAATCAGTCCGAGATTATCGAACTGATGAAATTGTTCTATATCAAAAATATTTTTCAAAAAAATTAATTTAATTAAATAAGAGCATCCAGTTTTGTGGTAAATACCTGTTTAGGTGCTACTCCAACCTGTTTGTCGGCTATCTCTCCGTTTTTAATAAATAGTACTGTTGGTATATTTCGAATACCGTATTTTATGGCAATATTTGGATTCGAATCTACATCTACTTTGCCAATCAGGGCTTTACCATTATACTCTTGTGTCATCTCCTCTACTATGGGTGCAATCATCCGGCAAGGTCCACACCATATTGCCCAGAAATCTATCATTACCGGTTTGTCAGACTTTAAAATCAATTCTTCATAATTGGAGTCAGTAATTTCTATTGCCATAATTTTTAATTTAAAATATTGTTATAAAAAATTAATTAATTGTATACCCTATTTCCGGCTTCTCCTTCAAATACTCCACAAGGTTGTTTGTGAGTTTAATTTTTGTATTTCGCGAAAAGAGCTGCAATGTGAGGCTGCTTTCCGGATCAATTACTTTAAATTTCAACAAAGTATTGCCTTTATTGTTTTTAACGAGCTTTTCAAGCTCCTCAATTATATTTTCAGATATTATATTTAAAGGAATATTAATGGTAACACTTTTTACATATTTCTTACGCACTTCAGAAAGCAGTTCAATTTTGGTTGCTTTAAATTCATAAAATTCACTTCTGAATTTTTGCCTTACTGCTCCTTTTACCATCAGGAACAGCCCCGGTTTACAATATTTTTGAAAATTCACATAATCTTGCCCGAAAAAGAAAAATTCATAAGAGTCTGAGTAATCCGCAAGAGTCAGGGTACTGTAGGGTTTTCCATTTTTAGAAATACTTTCCCGTGCGTCAGTTACCATTCCTCCCACTGAAAATTCACGGTTTTTATATTTTACGATATCATTTTTCAGCTCTTTTAATGACACCTCTTTAGAGCAGAAATTGTCTATTTCCAATTTATAGTCATCCAATGGATGTGATGTCAGATAAATCCCGATCAACTCTTTCTCTTTATCAAGTAAAATTATTTTCGGCCACTCTTCCACGCCGGGGATAGCAGGTTTTTGTATTATGCTGCTGACACCGGGATCGCCAAAAAGAGATTGTTGAAGGCTGTTTTTTTCTGCTTGTATCCGGTTGCCGTAGCGGATCAGTTTTTCTATAAAAGAGGTTTCGTCATTTTCATTTTCTCCTGCAAAGAAGCTGCTTCTTTTAATGCCGTCGAGGTTGTCAAATGCACCTGCCATGGCCAGGGCTTCCAGGTTTTTTTTATTAACTGTTTGAAGGTTTACCTTTTCAGCAAAGTCAAAAATTGTTTTAAACGGGCCATATTTTTTTCTTACTTTGATAATATCTTTTGTTGCAGCTGAGCCGACACCTTTTATTGCAGCCATCCCAAAACGAAGATTGCCATTTCTATTAGCGGTAAATTTGCTGAAACTTTCATTGACATCAGGCCCCAGCACTTTCAGGTTCATTCTGTGGCACTCTGTCATTAATTTTGTTATTTCACTTATATTATTCAGATTTCTGCTCATATTTGCTGCCATAAATTCTCCCGGGAAATGAGCTTTGAGATAGCCTGTCTGGTAAGCAATATAAGCATAGCATACTGAGTGCGATTTGTTAAAAGCATATGATGCAAATGCTTCCCAGTCTTTCCATATTTTCTCAATAACCTCTTCCGGTTTTTTACCTACCAGGTTACATTCGTCAATAAATTTAAAATTAGTTTTACAGCCTTCTGTAAATTTCACTTTTAATTTATCCATCAGGGAGGTTATCTTTTTTCCCATAGCTTTTCTGAGAGTATCTGAATCACCGCGGGTAAAATTTGCCAGCAAACGGGAAAGGAGCATAACCTGTTCCTGAAACACTGTGATACCATATGTTTCGCTTAGATATTTTTCCATTATCGGCAGGTCATATTCAACTTTTTGCCGCCCATGTTTTCGGGCAATATATGTAGGTATATACTCCATGGGGCCCGGTCTGTATAATGCATTCATTGCCACCAGGTCTTCAAACCGGTTAGGTTTAAGTTCCCTGAGATGTTTTTTCATGCCTTCCGATTCAAATTGAAATATTGCAGTAGTCTCGCCGTGACTAAAGAGCTTAAATGTTTTTTGATCATTCCATGGAATATTCTCGATATCTATCTCCTCTCCTTTTGACAATCTTATATTTTCAATAGTCTCTTTTATTATAGATAATGTTTTAAGCCCCAGGAAATCCATTTTTAATAATCCGATACTTTCCACATATCTTCCGTCATATTGCGTGGTATAGAGATTTTCCGAATCTTTTGTCGGCATCAGGGGAATATGGTCAGTCAACGGATCACGGCTGATAAGTACACCGCAGGCATGAACACCGGTTTGACGTACAGATCCCTCAAGAGTTTCTGCATACTTAATAGTTTTTGCAATTAGCGGATTATCCGAGTTTTTTTCTTTTTTCAGCTCCGGACTGCTTTTAAAGGCTTTGTCGAAGGTTATTTTTGGAATCTCAGGCACCAATTTAGCTAAGCGGTCAGCTTCAGGTAAAGGGAGTTTAAGTACCCTGGCTACATCGCGGATTGCCATTTTTGCTCCCATTGTGCCAAAAGTACAAATATGGGCTACCTTATCCTGCCCGTATTTTTGTGCAACGTAATCGAGAACCAGTTGGCGTCCGTCGTCATCAAAATCAATATCCACATCGGGGAGTGATATTCTGGCCGGATTAAGAAAACGCTCAAAGAGAAGATTATACTTTATTGGGTCAATATTGGTTATTCCCGTGCAGTACGATACAGCTGCTCCTGCTGCTGAACCCCTGCCCGGTCCTACAAGCACCCCCATTTTTCTGGCTGCATTAATAAAGTCCTGTACAATCAGAAAATATCCGGGGAAACCCATCTGGGTTATTGTATTTAACTCAAAATCCAAGCGTTTTACGATTTCTAAAGGCACCGGATCTCCATATTTCAATAAAGCGCCCTTATATGTCAGGTGTTTAAGGTAATCTGATTCCATCTTTACCCGTATTGCTTTATTATATCCTCCAAGCCTGCTTACCCCTTCTTTTCCGAACTCTTCGATCAGTTTACTTTCAGGGTATTTGTTTTTAAAATCTTTTTCCGACCCGAAATTTTCAGGGATTGGAAATACCGGCATAATAGGAGGTGCATCCAGCTCATAAGATTCAACTTTATTAACTATTTCAGCAATATTTTCAAGAGCTTCCGGGATGTCGGCAAAGAGTTGATTCATCTCCTCCCCTGTTTTAAACCACTCTTGTTTTGTATATCTCATTCTTGTGGGATCATCAAGATCTTTACCGGTATTCAGGCAGATAAGCAGGTCGTGTGCATCGGCATCTTCAGCATTTGTGAAATGCACATCGTTGGTAGCAATCAGCTTTATATTATGTTTGTGTGCAAGCTCAATAATTTCTTTGTTTACTCTTTGCTGTGTTTCAAACACTTCTTCCCTAAGTTGTGGATCTTCGGACGGATGTCTCATTAATTCAAGGTAGTAATCGTCACCAAATATCTCTTTATACCAGAGGAGGGCTTTTTCTGCATCAGCAATACTATTATTACCGAGAAGTCGCGGCACCTCACCTCCCAAGCATGCCGAAGTTACAATAAGGCCTTCAGAATATTTGGCTAAAAGCTCTTTATCAATGCGGGGTTTATAATAAAAACCTTTATTATTGGCAATTGTTATAAGCCTTATAAGATTTTTATAACCGGTTTTATTTTTTGCAAGCAATATCAGATGATCTCCATACCGGTCTTCCTTGGTGGTTTTATCATTTATGGTTCTGGCAGCCACATAAGTCTCGCATCCTAATATTGGTTTAATATTTGATTTAATACATGTTTGATGAAACTCTTTTATTCCAAACATTGTACCGTGGTCTGTCAGCGCAAGTGCAGTCATACCATCTTCCTGCGCCTTATTTACTAAACTGTAAATACTTGCTGCACCATCCAAAATTGAGTATTGTGAGTGTACATGCAGATGTGTAAAAGGAAACATTTTTTAATTTTAATAAATTCAACTAAAATAACCAATCATAAAGTTAAACAATTTGAAGGTTTGAAAGTTGATTGTTAATAAAATTGGAAAAATACCCGGGCAGGAAAATAATTCAATATGTGCCATTAAAATTTTTAATGCAGAAAAAAGATAAGCGTAATTAAATCTGTTTATTCATAGAAAATTAGCTTAAACTATCTGTTTGGCAATTTTTTCTCTGATCTTTTCAAACTCCTCTTTTTCCAATTTCATAGGATTTGAGAAATTCATAACATCTGCTTCACTCTGCATAGGTATAAGGTGAATATGTGCATGGGGAATTTCCAGTCCAAGCACAAGCACACCAACTTTTTTACAGTTTGTTGCTTTTTTTAAACCTTCAGCTACTTTTTTTGCAAACAGATGCAAGCCGGAATATAGTTCATCGTCCAGATCAAACAGATAATCGACCTCTTTTTTTGTGATAACAAGTGTGTGACCTTTTGTTACCGGTGAAATATCCAGGAATGCAAGAAATTTTTCATCTTCTGCCACCTTGTATGCCGGGATCTCATTATTTACGATTTTGGAAAAAATGGTTGCCATAATTTATAAGGAAATTTGAATAATTTCGAAAGGAATAATTCCGGAGGGAACTTTAATATCTACTGTCTCACCAACTTTTTTGCCAATTAATCCTCTGGCAATAGGTGTATTGACAGCAATCTTTCCTTCTTTAAGATTTGCTTCACTTTCAGGTACAATCAGATACTCCATAACTACATTAGTTTTTTTGTTTTTAATCTTTACCCTATTGAGTATCTGCACCTTAGAAGTAGTGATTTTTGATTTGTCAAGCACTCTTGCATTGGCAATTTTTGTACGCAGTTCAACAATTTTAGCTTCCAGCATACCCTGTGCATCTTTGGCGGCATCATATTCTGCATTTTCAGAAATATCGCCTTTTTCAATAGCTTCTCCTATCAATTTGGAAATAGACGGGCGTTCGACATTAATAAGACGATCCAGTTCTCTTTTTAGTTTTTCCAAACCTTGTTCAGTTACATATGTAATCCGTGACATCTCTAAATACCTCCTCGTTTACTGTTAGCCAAAAAAAACAGAAAGAATTCCGTATGGCCGGAACTCTTCCTTTGGCAAAAATATATAATTTTCTGATAATAAAAAACTGATTTTAAAAATATTATAAACTTACCGGAATTATATCAGGTATATTTTCTGTTTATAATTTCATTGTAAATCACTGCATCTCTCAATGAAAATTTAATTTCGGTTTTTTTAATTGTCTGTTTTTTTATTTTTCTGCTTTCAGGGAAGATAGGTTTAGTTGTTGCAAAATCATTCCGGAATTTATACTCCTCCACCTGTTGCTCTCTAATGTAAACAGGTTTATCTTTAATACCGGTCTCCCTTTTTTCGCCCGGCAGCATCCACAAGTCATCTTTCTCCGGAGAGTGATGGTTATCAACTTTTTTATTTTCCTGTGGTTTTTTTTTAAATTGCCCCAATGCGCTTGCAACAATTAATACCAGTGTTAATATAATTACAATAAGGTCATCCATTTTTGTATTTTTTCGGCAATAATTTAATTACTTTGAAAGTTTTAGTAAAAATATAAAAAATAAGCCTGTGTAGCTTAAAACTTTAAGAGTTTTTTATTTTTAATTTCTCTTTTATGATTAAAGTAAATGCTTTTCTGAGTTACCCAATAAGAGTTGTGTATATTTTATCCTTACTCCTGCTTAATTTTTTAACTGTTTTTTTGTCATGCGATAAGCTGAATAATTCACCTGTTCCCTATGTAAATGTAAATTTTGCTGTTAACCTGAATATTGTTAATGAGTTAAATATTCCGGGCAATTCAGTTTGTTTTCCTCATTATGGTTACGGAGGGGTTATTATTTATTGTGAACTTCCCGGATCTTACTTTGCTTTTGATGCAACATGCACAGAGGAGATTTCATCTGATTGCCGTGTAAAAAATGATGGTGTTGTTGCTGAATGTCCATGTTGCGGATCTACGTTTATATTGATAGATAACGGCTATCCCGGGAAAGGCCCTGCAACGATACCTTTAAAACAGTATCATGTATCTTTAATAAATAATTTTGAATTAAGAGTTTATAATTAAAGATTGAATAAAAATATCTTTTGCTGTTGAGCAGTTAATAAGACACTGTTTCAAAAAGAGATATGATAATAATCAGTATCTGTAATGATCAGGTTTATAAGGTCCGTCTTTCGGCACGCCAATATATTTTGATTGTTCATCATTCAATTTGGTCAATTTAACTCCAAGGTTTTCTAAATGCAGTCTTGCCACTTCTTCATCAAGCTTTTTAGGGAGGCGGTAAACATCTACGGGATAATTATTTTCCCAAAGGTTAATTTGCGCCAGCGACTGATTAGTAAAAGAGTTACTCATCACGAATGAAGGGTGGCCTGTTGCACAGCCAAGGTTAACCAAACGGCCTTCAGCCAGCAGGAATATACTATGCCCGTCTTCAAATAAAAATTGATCAACCTGTGGTTTTATATTGATCCTTTTTATTCCCGGCCACTTTTCTAATTTTGATACCTGTATTTCATTATCGAAATGGCCGATATTACAGACTATTGCCTGATCTTTCATTGCTGCCATATGTTCAGCGGTAATGACATCTTTATTTCCGGTAGCCGTAACAAAGATATTACCTTCATCAAGAGAATCTTCAATTGTTTTTACCTCAAATCCTTCCATAGCTGCCTGCAGGGCACAAATAGGATCTATTTCGGTAACAATTACCCTGGCTCCATAACCTTTCATTGACATGGCACATCCTTTACCCACGTCACCGTAACCGGCAATTACAACAACTTTACCTGCTATCATAACATCAGTGGCTCTTTTAATACCATCGGCAAGAGACTCACGGCAGCCATAGAGGTTATCAAATTTTGATTTTGTGACAGAATCATTTACATTAATTGCCGGGAAAAGGAGTTTCCCCTCCTGCTTCATCTGGTAAAGCCGGTTGACACCTGTTGTAGTCTCTTCGGATACCCCTTTAATATCTTTTGTAATACGATGCCAGCGGCCGGGATCTTTTTTCAGAATAAGGCTTAAAGTTTTATATAATTCCAATTCATCCTGTCCGTCGGCACTCTTATTTAAAATGCCGGGATTATTTTCAGCTTCATACCCCATATGCACCATCAGGGTTGCATCTCCACCATCATCCACTATCATGTTAGGCCCCAGTCCTTCTCCAAAGTCCAGCGCCTGTTCGGTACACCACCAGTATTCAGAAAGAGTTTCACCTTTCCATGCAAAAACCGGTATCCCCTCTTTTGCAATGGCAGCTGCAGCATGGTCTTGCGTAGAAAAAATATTACAACTTGCCCATCTGACCCGGGCGCCCAATTCAACCAAGGTTTCGATCAAAACGGCAGTCTGAATTGTCATATGGAGGCTTCCCGTGATTCTTGCTCCTTTCAGAGGCTTGGAAGGACCGAATTTTTTACGTATGGCCATCAGCCCCGGCATCTCTTTTTCAGCAATTTCAATCTCTTTTCTGCCAAAGCCGGCAAGGCTGATGTCGGCTATTTTATATTTTTGTTTATGAATTGTCTCTATGCCCATTTGATTTTTTACTTTATTTGCTTTGCAAAGTTAACAAAAGAGGAGCATAACCGGCAGTTTAAATTTTTGTTGGTTAATTACCCATATCTGAAAGAAATTTAATACGCATCAGTCTTATGTCTTCCTCTGTGTACTCATCTTCACCAAGAGCTTCCAGTGCATCCTCAAGTGAATCGGTTTTTGCCTCTTTGAAATAATCAAAAACTTCTTCCTGATGATCTTCATCCAATAGCCCATTTACATAGTAATCAATATTAAGGCGTGTTCCCGAATTGACAATTGCTTCAACTTCAGAGATTATGTTTTTTAAGTCAACCCCTTTAGATTGAGCAATATCTTCAAATGATATTTTTCTATCAACACTCTGAATAATAAATACTTTAAGTTTTGATTTATTGGCTACGGTACGCACAATAAGGTCATCCGGCCTTTCAATATCATTTTCTTCAACATATTTTTTGATCAGCTCAAAAAATTCTTTTCCATATCTTTGGGCTTTTCCCTGACCTACTCCCTGAATTTTTTGCATCTCCTCCATGGAGATAGGATATTGAATTGACATATCTGCCAAGGAGGGATCCTGAAATATAACAAAGGGAGGCAAATTTCTCTTTTTAGCTACTTTTTTTCTAAGATCTTTCAGCATTGCAAAGAGTACCGGATCGCCTCCGGTTGCTCCCGAGGGGGCTCCTGCTGTTGAATAATCTTCAATCTCCTCATCATAATCATGATTTTTCACAAGCATGAAACTGCGGGGGTTATTTAAAAAACGATGGCCTTCGGGCATCATTTTCAGCAACCCGTAATTTTCAATATCTTTAGTTATCAGTCCCGCTATCATTGATTGCCTGAAAACGGCATTCCAGAATTTTTCGTCATGGTCCTTACCCGAACCAAATGAATTAAGAGTATAGTGTTTAAAAGATTTGACGGCAGCTGATTTGTTCCCAATAAGTATATTGGCAATATGTTCGGCTTTATATTGTTCATTTACCTCAATGATAGCTTTCAGTGCCCTTATTACTTCATCTTTGGCTTCGACCTGTTCTTTAGGATTTAAGCAGTTATCGCAATTTTCGCAATTTTGATGTTTATAGGTCTCTCCAAAGTAGTGGAGTAGAATAACCCTGCGGCAAATAGCTGATTCAGCATAAGAGACAGTATCCAAAAGCAGTTGCTTACCTATTTCCTGCTCGGCCACCGGCTTGCCATGCATAAATTTTTCAAGTTTTTGAATATCTTTATAGCTATAGAAAGTTATGCACTTACCTTCCCCCCCGTCCCGTCCGGCTCTTCCGGTTTCCTGATAATATCCTTCAAGGCTTTTAGGAATATCGTAATGGATAACAAATCTCACATCCGGTTTATCTATTCCCATTCCAAAGGCTATTGTGGCTACAATAACATCAACCTCTTCCATGAGGAATTTATCCTGGTTGTCAGAGCGTGTAGCAGCATCCATTCCGGCATGATAGGGTAATGCTTTTATTCCGTTTACCTGAAGAGTTTCTGCAATTTCTTCCACCTTTTTACGACTGAGGCAATATATAATGCCTGATTTTCCTTCATTTTGCTTGATGAATTTGATTATTTGTGCTTCAGGTTTAATTTTTGGCTTTACCTCGTAATAGAGGTTAGGGCGGTTAAATGATGCTTTAAATACCTCTGCATCAAGAATTCCCAAGTTTTTTTGAATATCGTGCTGTACCTTTGCCGTGGCTGTGGCTGTCAGGGCTACAATGGGAGAAAGGCCTATCTCTTCCACAATTGGCCTGATACGCCGGTATTCAGGCCTGAAGTCGTGACCCCATTCAGAAATACAGTGAGCTTCATCAATGGCATAAAATGAGATATTTACATTTTTTAAAAACTCTATATTTTCCTCTTTTGTCAGCGATTCGGGGGCAACATACAGAAGTTTGGTCTTTTTGGCCAGTACATCATTTTTTACCTCCTGGATGGCAGCTTTTGATAATGAAGAGTTTAAAAAATGTGCTACATAATCTTCAGTTTGCATACCCCTCATTGAATCAACCTGATTTTTCATTAATGCAATAAGTGGTGAAATAACAATTGCAGTGCCGTCAAGCAGAAGGGCAGGAAGCTGATAAATCATTGATTTTCCTCCTCCCGTAGGCATCAGGACAAATGTATTTTTGCCATTTAATACATTTTTTACAGCCTCTTCCTGCTGACCTTTAAAACGGTCAAATCCAAAAAATTGCTGTAAATATTCTGTTAGTGACCTATTTTTGTCCATAATAAAATTCCTTCCAGACATCGTTTAATTATTTTCTTGAATCCTAAATTATTAAAAGTAAGAAAAATGGCAATAGGATTTGCTGTTTTTTAAGAATAAATAGCATTCTTTTAAACAATTGGACAGATTGGGTGACTTAAATAATAAACTTAGTATTTATATTTGTGAAGTTTTTTAAAATTTACAGGTGATGAGTGAAGAGATCAGAAAGGATAATAAAAAAAGAGGGCAGGACGGAAAAAAGAGAATGCCCAATTATGGTGAAATGTCATTTTTAGAGCATCTTGAAGAGTTGCGCTGGCATATAATACGGTCTGTTTCAGCTATAGTAGTTTTTGCAGTTGTTGCTTTTATTTTTAAAGATCTCATTTTCGATAAAATTATTCTTAATCCGCGCACTCCGGAATTTTGGACCAACAGAATGTTCAGCAAACTTGGAGATGCTATTGGAAGTGAAGCATTGAAGATAAACAAAAAGCCTCTTGAACTTATAAGCATAAAAATTGCCGGGCAGTTTATGACGCATATCTGGACCTCTATAATTGCAGGTTTCATTATAGCTTCTCCTGTGGTTTTTTATGAGTTTTGGAGATTTATAAAACCTGCTTTGTATGAAACTGAAAAAAAATATGCCACAGGTGCGGTATTTTTTACCACTATCTTATTTATTATTGGTGTTCTTTTCGGATATTTTTTAATTGTTCCTTTGTCAATCAATTTTTTAGGCACCTATAATGTGAGCGGAGATGTAACCAATCAGATCAATCTTAACTCATATATTGGTTCTGTCACCTCAATTATTCTTGCATCGGGAGTGGTTTTCCTTCTTCCCATCTTCTCTTATTTTTTGAGCAAGGTAGGGCTTATCACCCCGCAATTTATGAGAACATACCGGAAACATGCAATTGTATTAATGTTTTTATTGTCAGCAGTAATAACTCCTCCCGATGTGTTCAGCCAGATCATGGTTGCCATTCCGCTGATTATTCTTTATGAAGTAAGTATACTTATTGCCGGGAATGTGGCAAGGAAACGTGAAAAAGAGCTTGACGAGATATAATTATGGCACAGATGATCCTTCGGGCAGAAAATATAGTTAAGAGGTATAGAAAGCGGGTTGTTGTAAAAGGTGTCAGCTTTAATGTCAGGCAGGGCGAAATTGTTGGACTGCTGGGGCCTAACGGGGCAGGGAAGACAACCTCTTTTTATATGATAGTGGGTTTGATTCAGCCATTATCGGGGAAAATTTATATTAATGATGAGGAAATTACAAGATTGCCTGTTTATAAACGTGCAAAAAAAGGAATAGGCTACCTCTCGCAGGAGGCATCAGTTTTCAGAAAGCTGAGTATTGAGGATAACCTGAAAGCTGTATTGGAAATGACTAACTACACAAAAGAGTATCAAAAAGAGAAGGTTGAAACATTGCTAACCGAATTTGGATTACAGCATATCAGAAAAAGTAAAGGTATACAGCTTTCCGGAGGTGAGCGCAGGAGAACTGAAATTGCACGTGCTTTGGCTATTGACCCTAAATTTATTCTTTTAGACGAGCCCTTTGCCGGTGTCGACCCGATAGCCGTAGAGGATATTCAGCAGATAGTCGTTAAGCTGAAAGAGAAAAATATAGGTGTTCTTATAACTGACCATAATGTTCATGAGACTTTATCAATTACCGATCGGTCATATTTGCTTTTTGAAGGTTCAATAATGAAGGCCGGCACTGCCGAAGAGCTGGCAGGAGATGAAGATGTCAGGAGGGTATATTTAGGTCAGAATTTTGAACTGCGTTAGTTGTTAAATATCAGAGCATTGAGATAGTCAGGCAGATAACATTCAATTAGTATTATTAAAAAGGGGGCAACATCAGGGAAAATTTATCAATAAAATTTGGCTTATAATAAAAATGAAGTATTTTTGCAATCCCATTTTCAGGGAAAGTACGACGGCCCGTTCGTCTAGTGGTTAGGACGCCAGGTTTTCATTCTGGTAGCAGGGGTTCGATTCCCCTACGGGCTACAAATTAATTTTTAATATTTATCATAAAAATGGCAAATAGTAAGTCAGCTCTAAAAAGAATAAGGCAAAACGATAAAAGGCGTTTGCAAAATAAATATTACGCAAAAATGACCAGAAAAGCAATTAAAAAGTTGCGTAACGAAACTGATAAAGAAGAAGCTGCTAAAAGATTGTCAGGGGTTGTTTCAATGATCGACAAGTTAGCAAAAAAGAATATTATTCATAAAAATAAGGCTTCGAACCTGAAATCAAAACTTACTGTCAAGGTTAACAATCTGTAAGAGCTTTACTCATGATATTACTTTAGCCTCTCCATTAGAATGGGGAGGTTTTTTTTTATATTAAAGATTACTATTTTTATACAAACTCCAAATATCATGAATAAATACAGGAAAATAAATTTAAAACAATGGGCTGTCGAAGATCGTCCTCGCGAAAAACTTATTTCAAGAGGTTCACGGTTTCTTTCCGACGCCGAACTTATTGCCATCCTTTTAGGATCAGGAAGCAATAAAGAGACTGCCGTTGAGCTGGGAAGAAGAGTATTAAGCTCTGTAAATAATGACCTTAACGAATTAGGCAGAAAAGGGCTAAGCTTTTTTACCTCTTTTAACGGGATAGGTGAGGCCAAAGGTGTTACAATTTTAGCCGCCCTGGAGCTTGGAAGGCGAAAAAATGAATTGGCACCGGCTGTAAAAAAACAGATTACCTGCAGTCGCGATGCAGCCGCCTTTTTTACCCCTTTACTTCAGGATCTTAACCATGAAGAGTTCTGGATCCTTATACTTGACAGAGGAAATAAAGTTATTGATCACTACAGGATTAGTCAGGGAGGGATTTCCGGAACCGTTATTGATGTAAGGATTATTTTGAAAACTGCCTTGGAAAAACTGGCTTCTTCGATTATATTGTGTCACAACCATCCTTCAGGAACAATGGAAGCATCGGAGGCCGACCTGAAGGTAACCCGTAAAATGCTAAAAGCTGCAGGATTGATGGATATTTCAGTTTTGGATCATATCATTATTTGTCAAAACAACTATCTTAGCATGGCCGACGAAGGTATTTTACAATAAAGCCGGAAATAATGGTACTATTTTATGCAGAAAAGTTGAATCCCCGTATAGAGTATGCTGCAAGGCTTATTTTTTCAGATATATTAAAGGTAGATATCTCCTTTTCAACGGAGAGTGAACAGTTTTTAAATTCGGATCTTCCAAAAATTAACTATTCCGGTAAAAGAATTGGAAATGGGTTATTTATCAGGCCAAGCACATTTTTATATTATCGCTCAATTTTTAAACCTGTAATAAAACCACTATTATATAATGGGGTATACTGTTTTTTTGAAACTTCAACAAATTCAGATCTCCCTTTTGACCCCTTTGCCGGAGCATTTTATCTTGTTACAAGGTTTGAGGAGCATCTTGAATTGATTACTGACAAGTTTAAAAGATATCCTGCCGAAAGGAGTATTTTATCAAAGTATGATCAGTTAAAAAAGCCGGTTGTAAATATCTGGGCAAGAATGATAGCAGATGAGCTTGTAAAAAGGTATCCTGAATTTAATATTCCCGCACCTGAATTTAACTTTATATCCACAATTGATGTAGATAATGCCTGGAGTTATTCTCATAAAGGTTTTGCAAGATCTTCAGGTGCACTTTTCAGATCTTTTTTAAAGGTAAACTTTAATGAAGTTTGTGAAAGGATAAAGGTTCTTTCCGGGAAAAAAGAGGATCCTTTTTATACCTTTCCTTTATTGGATGAGATTTTTAAAGATAATGAGGAAAATATAATATTTTTTTTTCTTCTTGGTAACTACGACCGTTATGATAAAAATATCTCCTGGAGAAACAGTTATTTAAGGGAATTGATAAGCAGAACCTCTTTGAAATATTCAATTGGAATCCATCCCTCTTTCTCTTCAGGATGCAGTTCCGGAGAAGAGTTGTTAAAAACTGAAATATTGAGGTTTTTACAAATTACAGGTCACAAGCCAATAAAAAGCAGGCAACATTATGTTCGTTTAAATATGCCTCATACCTACCGTAGGCTGATCGATAACGGGATAAAAGAGGATTATACCATGGGTTATGCATCTCAAACCGGGTTTCGTGCCGGAATATGCACTCCTTTTTTATTTTATGATCTGAATAAAGATTCTGTCACCCCGCTGAGGGTCTTTCCTTTTCAGGTTATGGATGTTACATTATGCGATTATTTGGGATTATCGCCTGATCAGGCCGGTAAAGAGGTAAGAAAGCTGATGGAAGAGGTGAAAAATGTTGGCGGTACCTTTATAAGTATCTGGCATAATGATTCTCTTACCGGCAGGGGCAGATGGGAAGGCTATAATGAGGTTTTTTATAATATGAATAAAACCGGATTTAACTGGTCAGATGGGCATTAGTGAAAATTTGAAATATGTGAGACATGAAGAGCTTGATTACAGCTCATGGGACAGATGTATCAATTCTGCAGAGAATAGCAGAGTTTATGCTTTGTCGTGGTATCTCGACCTGACAGCATTAAAGTGGGATGCACTGGTTTATGGAGATTATGAATATGTTATGCCGTTAACCTTACGCAGTAAATTTTTAATTAAATATTTATATCAGCCCCTTTTTTGCCAGCAGCTTGGAATATTTCCCGAGCCTGCCATGGAGACAGCAGGGCTTTTTTATTTAGAGATTATAAAGAGATTCAGATATATCGATATTTTGTTAAACTCAGGTAACAAGCTCCCGGATATTTCAGGGATTGATAAATATTCACCTCGCAATAACTTTCTTTTAAGTTTGAAAAAAGAGTACTCTTCAATAAGGGAAGGTTATTCAAAGAATACCTTACGCAATGTCAGGAAAGGTGAAAAATTGGGATTGCATTATATTACTGAAATATCTTTAAAAGATTATATTGAATTGTTAAGTAACAACCTTCCTTCAGGTGTTACAAAAGATGACCTTGATAAATTCAGGAGTATTGTCAGATTTTGCCGGGATAGAGGGATTGGCCGGCTTCCCGGTATCTATACTGCTGAAAACAGGTTATGTGCGGCAGTGTTTTTTTGCAGTTGGAAAGGGAGGGTGATTTACCTTAATCCTGCTTCAAATGCTGATGGGAGAAAGAGCAGTGCAATGTTTTTTTTACTTGATAATTTTATTTCGGCTCATTCAGGCAAAAATATAATTTTAGACTTCGAAGGTTCTATGGTTCCCGGCGTAGCGCGGTTTTATAAAAGTTTTGGAGCTGAAGCGGAGCATTATAATATTTTTAAAATTAACAGGCTGCCCTTTTTTTTACGATGGATCAAATAGTTTTGTACCATATTTTTCAAATATTTCCATCCCGAAAAGAACAAAATCATATTTTACCGGATCCTTCGGATCAAACTGCCGCAGAAGATTTGTGATTTCTTCAACAGCCTTCCAATCATTTTGTTTTCTTGTTAAAATATCCGGTTCTCTTGAAATATTGCCGGTATGAACATCTAATGGAAGCATAGGAAACTTTTGTCATTATTACTATTTTTGACCTGTGTAAAGATATATGCATGGGACAAAACATAAAAGAACTGAAGGATTTTCTTGACGAAAAGGTTGAACAATACAATAATCCGGAATTTATTGAACTTGACCCGATACAAATACCACATTCATACATAAGAAAGGAAGATATCGAAATATCAGGATTCCTTTCTGCAACAATCTCGTGGGGTAATCGGACTTCAATTGTAAAAAATGCAAAACGAATGCTGGCATATATGGGAGATTCTCCATATGATTTTATTCTTAACCACAATGAACAACATCTGAAGCAGATGGATGGTTTTGTACACCGCACTTTTAATTCAGTTGACCTGCTGACATTCATTGAAGGTTTGAGGCACCTGTATAAATCTAAAAATGGACTTGAAGGGATATTTGTGAAATATCAGACCAACGAATCACTGCAATATGCCATACATGAATTAAAAAAAGAATTTTTTAATATTCCGCATCTTGAGAGAACCCGAAAACATCTGCCTGACCCAATGACTGGTTCTGCTGCAAAAAAAATCAATATGTATCTCAGATGGATGATTCGCCAAGACAATAAGGGAGTAGATTTTGGCATATGGAAAAGTATATCACCTTCAAAATTATCATGTCCACTTGATGTCCATTCAGGAAACGTTGCTCGCAAACTTGGTTTGCTTGGCCGGAAACAGAATGATGCAAAAGCAGTACGGGAATTGGATGGTATTCTCCGGCAATTGGATTGT
>CAZLZJ010000014.1:34063-44086 GCA_964563975.1 uncultured Prolixibacteraceae bacterium | reverse complement strand
GCAGGGGCTTTTCCTTGATATTCCTGATCACAATTAAGGTCAATATTGAAATTTTCAGGCCTTTTAAATTGGATATCTTCAGTTATTCCAAGTGATTTGTCTGCCAGTACCTTTTTCATAAAATATCCCCATATGGGAAGTGCCATATTAGCTCCTTGGCCGGATGAAATAGTGCGGAAATGGATACTTCTCAGATCAGCTCCTGTCCACACTCCTGCAGTAAGTTTTGGGGTTATCCCCATAAACCAGCCGTCAGAATGATTTTGTGTAGTTCCTGTTTTTCCTGCAATTGGCATTTTAAACTGACCGTAATTTTCCCTGTACCTCAATCTGATCCCCGTACCTTCATTAATTACTCCCTGAAGAAGGTTTAGCATCAGGTATGCTGTTTGTTCATCAATAGCTTCATGTCTTTCAGGTTGAAAATTAGCCAGAACATTTCCATAACGGTCTTCAATACGGGTTACAAAATAAGGCTTAACATAAACACCCTGGTTTCCGTAGGTATTAAATGCTCCTACCATTTCATACAGGCTGATATCTGATGTACCCAGGAACATTGACGGAACCGGATCTATATAACTGTAAATTCCCATTCTTTTCATTACTTCCGTAACTGCTTGTGGGGTAAATTGCTTCATTACCCATGCTGATATTTTATTTCTTGATTGTGCAAGCCCCCATTTTAAGGTTACAAGTTTACCTTCGTTTTCCGTATCCTGTTCCGCATCTTTTGGCTCCCATATTGTACCGTCATACAGTTGGAATTGCTGACTGACGTACGGTACTTTGGTGCATGGGGTAAGTCCGTTCTGCATAGCCAGTGTATAGAGGAATGGCTTAATTGTGGAACCAACCTGCCTTTTTCCTTTTTTTACCATATCATACATGAAATATTTATAATTGGGTCCGCCAACATAAGCCTTTACCTGACCGGTTTCAGTCTCCATTGCCATAAATGAACTTTTAAAAAAGCGCAAGTACCATTTAATGGAATCTAAAGGTGACAATACCGTGTCTATCTCCCCTTTCCAGGAGAAGATAGTCATTTTTACAGGCTGTTTAAAATTTTCTATTATCTGGTTATAATTTTTTCCTTCAGCATTTAGCACCCTGTATCTTTCAGACCTTCTGATCTCTCTGTCCATCAGATCATTGACTTGTTCAAGAGTCATATTATTTGCAAAAGGAGGATTGTTCAGATATTTCATTCCTCCATCAAATTCCGGCTGAAGGTCATTTTTAAGATGATGCTCGATTGATTCAACAGCATATTTTTGCATTCGGGAGTCTATTGTTGAAAAAACTTTAAGCCCGTCATTATATAAATTATAATTTTCACCCGACGGCTTGATATTTTTATTGCACCAGCCAAAGAGAGGATTCGTTTCCCACTCTGTTGAGTCTTCTTTAAACTCCTGATATTGCCAGGATGCATACTTCTTTTTGTTAGGTTTTGTGGCTGTCATGGTCAGCCTGAGATATTCCCGAAAATATGGTGCGGGCCCGCTTTTATAATCAACTTCCTGGTAATCAAGATCTAAAGGTAATTGTTTTAATGAATCGCGTTCTGCTTTTGAAATAAAACCATATTTTTTCATCTGGTTGATTACAACATTTCTTCGTTGTTGTACCAGTTCCGGTCTTCGCAAAGGATTGTAAAGAGAAGAATTTTTTGCCATTCCCACCAGCATGGCCGACTGGTGCAATTGAAGTGAATCCGGAGGAATGCTAAAATATACCATTGAAGCTGATTTAATACCAACTGCAAGGTTTAGAAAATCATACTTATTAAGATACATCAAAATAATTTCCTCTTTGGTATAACTTCTTTCCAGTTTTACAGCTATGATCCACTCTTTGAATTTTCGTAATACCAATTGCAGTTTATTTGAAAAATCTTCGCGTGGGAAAAGCATTTTTGCAAGTTGTTGACTTATTGTGCTTCCGCCTCCTGAGCTGGAATTGCCAAAAGCAATTCCTTTAAAAACGCGAAAAAGCCCGCGCAGATCAATGCCTGAGTGTTTGAAAAACCTTATGTCTTCAGTTGAAATAAGGGCATCAATCATATTGGGGGGCAGGTTTTCGAAACCTACAAAAGTCCGGTTTTCGCTTATAAAATATTTATCGACTATTTTGCCATCGGCAGAGTAAATTTCCGATGCCAGAATATTTTTAGGATTTTCCAGCTCCTCGAAGGTAGGCATGAACCCAAGGAATCCTTTTGCCATCAGGAAAAAAAGAAAGATAATAACGGTTACACCTGATCCGAATAAAATCCAAAACCATTTAATATATTTTTTTGTATTATCAATCTTTCTTTTAGACATCATTTATGACTTAAAAATAATTCAACAAATATAAATGTTTCTGTAATGGTATTGTTTATTAAACGGTACAGGTCTGAAATATATTATTTTTTTAAAATTAAATTAATCACTATCAAATAAATAGAAAAAAATAAATAATAGATTATTTGATCATGGCAATTCTATTGCTTTAATTTGCAGAAATTTTTTTAAAAGCAGTATTTTATGTATAAAAACCTGGTAATAGTAGAATCACCGGCAAAAGCCAAAACAATTGAAAAATTTTTAGGGGACGATTATTTGGTTACATCCTGTATGGGTCATATCAGGGATTTACAAAAAAAAGATTTTGGAATTGATCTTGAAAATAACTATCAACCCCAATATATCATTAACAATGATAAAAAGAAAATAGTCAGTCAGCTTAAAAAATTAGCCAAAGAGGCAGAAACAGTCTGGCTGGCTTCTGATGAGGATAGAGAGGGAGAAGCAATTGCATGGCATCTGAAAGAGGTTCTTAACCTTGATGACTCAAAAGTAAGGCGTATTGTATTTCATGAAATTACCCGGGATGCAATTTTGAATGCCATAAAAAACCCGCGTTATATTGATCAAAACCTGGTAAATGCACAACAGGCCAGAAGGGTGCTTGATCGTATTGTGGGATTTAAAGTGTCACCTGTTTTGTGGAAAAAGGTAAAACCCGCTCTTTCAGCAGGGAGAGTACAATCGGTTGCTGTTCGTCTGATTGTTGAAAGGGAGCGTGAAATAATTAATTTTGAAAGTAAATTTTATTTCCGGGTGACGGGTACTTTTAAAGTAAAAGATGAAAATGGGAATATTACTGATTTAAAGGCGGAGTTATCTAAAAAATTTTCAACAAAAAAGGAGGCTCACTCTTTTTTGGAAAAGTGTCGTTCAGCCAGTTTTTCTGTTGAAGATATTGAAAAAAAACCTTCAAAAAGATCTCCGGCCCAGCCTTTTACGACTTCTACACTTCAACAGGAAGCAAGCAGGAAATTAGGATTTTCCGTATCACAAACTATGGTTGTTGCACAACGACTTTATGAAAGTGGAAAAATAACTTATATGCGTACGGATTCTGTTAATCTGTCAAACTTGGCATTAGGTTCTGCAGCCAGGACAATAGTTGATCTTCATGGTGAAAAATATCATAAAACAAGGAAATATAAAACAAAATCGAAAGGAGCTCAGGAAGCACATGAAGCTATTCGTCCGACATATATTGATAATGATTCGGTTGAGGGAACTTTTCAGGAAAAAAGATTATATGAGCTTATCTGGAAAAGGACAATAGCCTCTCAAATGGCTGATGCCAGACTTGAAAGGACAGTAGCTACAATTAATATTTCGGGTCTTACCGAAAAATTTATTGCTACGGGTGAGGTTCTTATATTTGATGGATTTTTAAAAGTGTATATTGAATCTGCCGAGGATGATAATATTAGTCAAACCGGTCAGCAGATCATTCCTCTTCTCAGGAAAAATGATGAGCTTCCCATGGAATCAATTTTTGCCACACAGCGTTATTCACAGAAGCCTCCAAGATACACGGAAGCCTCACTGGTAAAACGGCTCGAAGAGCTGGGTATTGGAAGACCTTCAACTTATGCTCCGACAATAACTACCATTCAAAATAGAAATTATGTAGTTAAAGAAGACAGACAGGGTATTGAAAGAGAGTTCAGTGTGTTGCAGTTAAAAAAGGATAAGATTTCCGAGACTCAAAAAATTGAAATTTACGGTACTGAAAAATCCAAGCTTTTCCCTACAGACGTTGGTATGGTCGTGAATGATTTTTTAGTTGAGAATTTTGAGCAGATAATGGATTATAACTTTACTGCCAGTGTTGAAAAAGAGTTTGATGATATAGCTTTAGGAGAAAAGTTATGGAACCAGATGATTGATGAATTTTATAAACCATTTCATAATCAGGTGGAGAGCGTGTTGAAAAATTCAGAACGCTCAAAGGGTGAGCGTATTTTAGGGGATGATCCAAAGACCGGGAAACAGGTTTCAGTGAAGATAGGCCGTTATGGAGCAATTGCCCAGTTAGGTAAGCCTTCTGTTGAAGAGGGTGCCGAAAAGCCACAGTTTGCCAGTCTTAGAACCGGGCAGCATATTGAGACCATCACTATAGAGGAAGTTTTAAAGTTATTTGAATTGCCACGCGAATTGGGCGATTTTGAAAATAAGAAAGTTACTGTCAATATTGGAAGATTTGGCCCTTATGTGAGGCATGATAATAAATTTGTTTCACTTAAAAGTGACGATGATCCCTTTACGGTTACTTTAGAGCGTGCAACAGAGCTTATCCGGTTAAAACGTGAAAAGGATCAGAAGGCTGTTATTAAAATATTTGATAGTGATCCTGAAATAAAAGTTTTAAACGGAAGGTGGGGACCTTATATTTCATATAAAAAGAAAAACTATAAAATACCCAAAAAAGTTAATGCAGATGAATTGACTCTGGAAGAGTGTAAAAAGATAATTGAGAGCGCTTTGTCAAAATCAAAAAAAACCAAAAAAAAGAGTAGTTAAAGATTAAAGTGAAACCAGATGGATATCCTGAATTATTTTGATGCCGTTGATCCAAAAATATTTGCTGCATGTGGCAGTAAGCCTGATAAATTTTCTTTGGGATGGGCTATCCGGCAAACAACTGAAAATATCACGGACTCAAACTTTCATAATTTGAATATTGTAATTGCAGGAGCCCCCTTTTATAATGGCAAGTTTGATAAAGATCAGAAATTCCTGACAGATAAAATAAGGAGTTATTTATATAATCTGGCTTTACCTTCCGGCAGGTCAGTAATTGCCGATTTGGGAAATTTAAAGCCTTCAGCTACAAAAAGAGGATCTTATCTGGCATTAAGAGATATTGTTGAGGTTTGCCGGGAAATGGATGTTGTTACGATAGTAATCGGGGGAAGCCAGGATTTAACTGCAGGTATATGCGAAGCATACAGCAACGATAATCTTTTTACACTTTCAGTGGCAGATTCTATATTTGATGTAAAAAGAGATAATGAACAATCTTCATTTGAAAATTTTCTTACCGGTATTTTTAAAAAATTGACCGGTCTTTTTCAATTTAATCTGATAGGTTTCCAAAATCATCTTACAGGTGAAAACCTGATTAATAAATATGCTGTATCCGGTGAATATTTGCGCCTTGGTCAATTGCGCGATAATTTTTTATCTGTAGAACCACTATTAAGGAACTCTGACGTGCTTTCATTGGATATGGGAGTAGTTAGTTATGGATTTGCTCCTGCAACTTATCAGAAAAACCCAAACGGATTAAGAGGAGAGGAGATTTGCCTGCTGTCACAATTTGCCGGATTGAGCAGCAGGCTTAAAGTATTTGGCTTGTTTGGAATAAATTATAATGATGATATTAATGATCAGACTTTTAAGCTTGCCGCGGAAATAATATGGTATTTTATTGAAGGTTTTGGTAACAGGAGGCCCTTTGGTAAGAGATTAGTATATAAAGTAGAGATTACCGGACTGGAACAGCCGGTAGTTTTTTTAAGGGAGCCGGATACTGAAAGATGGTGGTTTGAAATATCTTTAATGACCGGTGAAAAAATGGAGATAGCATGTTCAGAAAAAGATTATATGATAGCTAAAAAGAATGAAATTCCCTGCCGATGGATAAAATTTATACAAAAAATGGATAATTTATCAAAATAATAAGAAAATGAAAGCGTTCTTTGCAAACCGGGTTAATATATTTTTGTTACGGTCGACATTTTTTTATTTCTTTATCGGGGATTCAAAAATTAGTCAGCACGTGTGTAATCAGGAGTATGAAAAAAATATTTTCTTTATTATATTTGTTAATAATATTTAATATTCTGGCTTTTAGTCAGCAAGATCCTCAGTTTACGAACAATATGTTTTACAAATTGGGAGTCAATCCGGGTTTTTCCGGTGCCGGGGATGCAATTAATGGCTTGATTTTAAAACGTTATCAGTGGGAAGGGATGAAAGGTGCTCCTAAAACAACTGTTTTTGCAGTAGATGCTGCTTTGGATATTTTTGGTAATCCTGGTGGATTAGGACTGAATATTGTTAATGATCAGTTAGGGTTTGAAAAAAACTTGTCAATTAATGCCAGTTATGCTTATAAAGCAGATTTGAGTATTGGGAAACTGGGAGTTGGCTTATCTGTAGGTTTATTCAATAAAAGCATTAATGGTGAATGGATGATTCCTGATGATGATAATCTTGGAATCTATACTCAGCCTGATTCTGATCCTTATATTCCTCAGGGAGAGAACAGTCAGATGGCTTTTGATCTGGGTGCCGGTCTCTATCTTTCCTCTAACAAATATTATTTGGGAGTATCGGCAACGCACCTTAATCAAGCGCCCATAAGTTTCTCAGAATTAGTAAGTGCATATTTATCAAGACATTATTATTTCATGGGTGGATACAATATTAAACTGCCTGATCCGTTATTTGAGGTGCGGCCATCGGTTTTTTTTAAAACTGACCTGGCCGGATGGCAGTTGGATGTGAATGCAAATATTATTTATGATGATCGTTTTTGGGGAGGCGTTTCATTTCGTATGAATGATGCAGTTGCCTTATTATTAGGGATTGAGTTGTTCAATGGATTGAATTTGGGTTATTCATTTGATCTTGTGACCTCTTCAATAGGTTATTATGGATTTGCATCACATGAGCTTTTTATAAATTATTCAATTGATTTGGAAAGAGACAGAAATAAAAAATATAAGAGTATTAGATTTTTATAAGCCATATATGCTGAGCTATGAAAAATTTTTTTTCAATAACAGTTTTAGTTCTGAGTACTCTCGGATTTGCCGGATGCAATAAGTCTGGTAACGGAGAATTGGTCGGGGTACAAGGCAGGTCCAAGTGGAGAGAGTCACAACCTTATGGAATGGTTTATGTCAGGCGCGGAAGTTTTAATATCGGTCCGAGCGATCAGGATCCTACCATGGCCGGCACATCAACCAGGACAGTTTCTCAGGATGCTTTTTGGATGGATGATACCGAGATTACCAATAATGAATACCGGCAGTTTGTAAATTGGGTCAGAGACTCGATTGCACGCAGGTTATTAGGAGAGCAATATCCCGAATTTATTATTACAGAAGACAGACAGGGCACTCCACTTGATCCGCCCCGTATAAACTGGAGAGAAAAGATTAATTGGAAAGACCCTGATTATCAAATGGCAATGACCGATTTGTATATGCCTGAAAATGAACGTTTTTTTGGTAAAAAAGAGATTGATACCAGAAAACTTATTTATGAATATTGGTGGATAGATTTGCAACAGGCAGCTAAACGCTCGAATAGTTACAATTTTGAGACACAGAGATATGAGGGTAATGTTTATGACAGTCGCGGAGAGCTGAAACCAATCGAAAACAGATCGTCGTTTATTCTTTCCGATTTTGTTTATGTATATCCGGACACACTTTGCTGGATAAGAGATTTTACCTATTCATACAATGAGCCCTGGGCTACCCGTTATTTCTGGCATCCCGGATTTGATGATTACCCGGTAGTCGGGGTTACCTGGAAACAGGCAATGGCTTTTTGTAACTGGCGCACCAAAATACAAAGTGATTATCTCATAACAAAAAAGCAACCTACGCTGCAGGAATATCGCCTGCCCACAGAGATTGAATGGGAATATGCGGCAAGAGGAAAAAAGGAGTTTTCGATGTACCCTTGGGGTGGTTATTATACAAGAGACAAAAAGGGAGTTTTCCTTGCCAATTTCAAGCCGTTAAGAGGTAATTATGTTGAAGACGGAGGGATCACAACCATGAAGGTTGGGAGTTATGAGCCCAATGAGTACGGATTGTATGATATGGCAGGTAATGTTGCAGAATGGACAGAAACAGCATATGATGAAGCAGGGTATAACTATTTTAGTGACCTGAATCCTACTTTTACATATAATGCCCGGCCGGACGACCCTCCGGTTATGAAGAGAAAGGTAGTTCGCGGTGGTTCCTGGAAAGATATAGCCTACTTTATACAAGTATCAACCAGAAGTTATGAATATCAGGATACAACCAAATCTTATTTGGGATTCAGGTGTGTCAGGTCTACTTTTGGTGAAGAATTTAAATAAATGAATCTCTAATCTTTTTATTTTACTTAATATGAATCTGGGAGAAATTTTTAAAACAAAACGCTGGAAAACATTCATGGGTTATGTTTATGGATGGGGTGCTTCAATAGTAATGCTCGGGGCGCTTTTTAAACTTCAGCACTGGCAGTATTCAGGATTATTTCTTACTATAGGTTTAATAACTGAAGCTTTTATATTCTTTTTATCAGCATTTGAACCACCATTGGAAATACCTGAATGGGGTAAGGTATATCCCGAATTACGTGAAGATTACGACCTTTTGGATATTGAAGAGTTAAATAAAGGAAGGAAGCGCGGGTTGGATCAAATGTTTTCCTCGTCCGACTTATCTCCTGAGTTACTGGAAAAGGTCGGTAAGGGATTAAACGATCTGTCCAATGCTGCCAGGGGAATAAGTGATATTTCGTCAGCAACACTTGCTACAGATATGTATGTAAAAAACCTGAGTTCAGCGTCAGAGTCAATATATTCATTTACCGATATTAATAAACGTGCAAATGAATCTTTAAATACTTCAATAGATAAGTTAATAGATTCATACTCTTCAACTTCACAACAACTTTCTGACACCGGTAAAGGGACAATTGATAAGCTGATCAAAAGCAGTGAAGATTTTACGGCAAATCTTACTCAGACGGGTAAAAAAATTGCTGAAACAATAGATGAAGCCTCCGGCTCGATTGTTAATCAAATGAAAAATATAGGAGAAGGATCAAAACAGTACTCAGGAAATCTGGAGATGTTGAATAAAAATATCCTTGCACTAAATGAAAGTTTTGAACAGCAGCTTCAAGGAACAAAAAATCAGTTTGAGGCAGGCAGTAAATTAAGTAGCGACCTTAATCAAATGAGTGAAATCCTGGCATCGTCTGTTTCTGAACTTCAGAAGTATAAAACAAATGCTGAAAGTTTAAATCAGCATCTGGAAGCTCTTAATACCATTTATGGTAATATGCTGGGAGCAATGAGTTACAAAAAGTAAAATTTAGAAGTAACACCAAATAGTATGGCTGCAAAAAATTGTCCGGAAACACCGAGACAAAAAATGATAAATATGATGTACATTGTTTTAACGGCAATGTTAGCGTTAAATGTGGCTGCAGAGGTCCTTGAGGCTTTTAATGTTGTTGATTCAAGCCTTATTCAGACTTTAAAAACAGTAGATATGAAAAACAGGCAGGTTTATTCTGCCTTTGATCAGGCATATGCGGAAAATGCCGCAAGAGTGGGCGAATGGAAAAAGAAGGCTGATAATGTGAAAGTTAAAACAGAGGAGATGATCTCATATATCTACTCTTTGAAAGAGCAGCTCGTAAGAGCATCCGGGAGTTCGCCGGTTACTTCCGACAATCCGCTCAAGCCTGACAGATCATTTCTGGTTACTGAAAGCGGAGATACTCTTATGTTGTCAAAACAGGATGATTTAAACTCTCCTTCAGAAATTCTTATTACTCAGAAGGGTGCCACAATGCTAAAAGAAAAGATTAATGAATATAGGGATGAATTGGTTGATCTGATCAAAAAAGAGGATGAGGAACTTAT
>CAZLZJ010000014.1:7972-33963 GCA_964563975.1 uncultured Prolixibacteraceae bacterium | reverse complement strand
CTGCAGGGGGATGAATATTTGGCTGAGGTATTTTTAGCTGCCGAGGATACAACACAACAACCTGAAATTATTATAAACAGCAGACCTTATGAGGTAAAAGACGGCAAGGCTACTTATCGTATCAATACAAATGAACCCGGTACCTTCAAATGGAGCGGATTGATAAAATATAAAACCCCTGCCGGAGTAATAAAAAATTATCCTTTTAGTCAGGAGTATCAGGTAACCCGTCCAAGTGTCACCATGTCGGCTACACGTATGAATGTATTTTATCGCGGCCTTGATAATCCCTTTGATGTAGGCGGCGGCGGTATACCTCATGAAAATTTAGAGGTAACAATGACCAACGGACAAGTAGTTAAAAGTGGTAATGCATTTGTTATAAAACCCAATGAGCTTGATGAACTGGGAAGAAGAACCACAGTATCCGTTTATGCTGTTATCGGTAATGAAAGAAGGTTAATGGGGACTACAAAGTGGAGGGTTAAAAAAGTTCCTGATCCGGTTGCCCAGGTGGCCGGACATGGTGGCGGAACAATACGAAAAGAGCGCCTGCTTGTTGAAGATGGTGTTATGGCAGTTCTTGAGGATTTTGATTTTGATTTTAAATATACTGTAACTCAATTTAATGTGCAGGTTTCAGGAGCCGGCGGTTATGTTAGTGTTTGGGAATCTAATAACAATCGCTTTACCAATGAACAGAAAGAACAGTTCAGGAGATTAACCCCCAATAGTCTGGTTTATATTGCAAATATTAAGGCCAGGGGCGATGACGGCGAGGTACGCGATCTTGACCCGATCTCATTTAAAATAATGTGATATGAGAAAATTAATTGTTTATATAGGATTTGTATTAACAATCTTTCTGATGTTTTCAAAACAATCAGATGCTCAGGTTGTAAATAGTGCTTTCAGAATTGCAGATGTTTATCAGAAGAGACCTATGCCCTTGCCCGAGGTGAGAGAAGCTGATGTTTTCTGGTCGAAAAAAATCTGGCGTATTATAGACCTGCGCGAAAAAATGAATCTTACACTTTACTATCCAACAGTTGAAATAGATGGTAGAAGAAACCTGATATCTCTTTTATTGGAAGGTATAAAAAATGAGCAGATTGTACCTTATGATGCCCGTTTGGATGATGATTTTAAGGTTCCGCTGACTTTTGAACAGGTACAGGAAGCATTTGGCGCCGAGTCTACAATTGAGGAAACCATCGATTTTGATACCGGTGAAAGGAAGGCAGTTGAGATTGAAGGTGATATACGGCCACATGAGATCAAACAGTTTATGATAAAAGAGGAGTGGTATTTTGACAAACAATCTTCATCTTTGAATGTAAGGATTATTGGTATTTGCCCGATAAGGGAATTTGTTCGCGAAGGTGATGAGACAGCCCAGGTGATGAGGCAAAAAGTATTTTGGATTTACTATCCTGAAGCAAGAAATCTGTTGGCTTCCAATTTAGTTTTGAACCCATATAATGAAGCACGGTCAATGACATTTGATGAGCTGTTTATCAAAAGGTTCTTTAACAGCTATATAGTAAAAGAGTCCAATGTATTTAATAATCGCGATATCAATGCTTATTTAAGCGGCAAAAATGCTATGCTGGAATCTAAGAGAATTGAAGATGAGATTTTTGATTTTGAACAAGATCTTTGGGAATATTAAATCGGGTATCAATAATTTATTTTTAATCTGTTCCCCATTTCATTCACCGGGCAAATATAATATGTCAGCTATATGTAAGGATGAGAAAAGTCGTACTATATATCATTGTGATTGGTGGATTGCTTTTCCATTCTTGCCAAAATGAAATAAGGCAGTTTTTACCGGGAGGCGAAAGAAAATCCAATAAATGGTTTGAACCAACTCCTCATGGGATGGTTTTTATCAGGCAAGGTACATTTATAGCCGGTCCTTCAGATGAAGAGGTCAGGCAGGGGAACAGTGAATCAAAACGTGTGTCTGTGAATTCATTCTGGATGGACGATACCGAGATTACCAATAATGAATATCGTCAGTTTGTATATTGGGTTCGTGATTCTATTGCACGGAAAATGCTTGGGCAGACCTATACTGATTTCCTGATTACTGAAGATAAAAACGGAACCCCTCTTGCCAATCCGATAATTAACTGGAAAGAAAAAATTGAGTGGAAAGACTCTGACTACCGGATGGCAATGGAGGAGCTATATATGTCTGAAGAAGACCGCTTAGCATTTTATCAGGAGATTGACAGCCGTAAACTTATTTATGAATATTATAGAATAGATTATAAGCAGGCAGCAAGGAGGGAGAACAGCTTTAATTATCAGACTCAAAAATATGAAGGAACTGTTGTAAATGTGAAAGGAGAGATTGTGCCGGTGGTTAATCGCAGTTCATTCCTAATTCATGAGGTTGTTCCTGTATATCCGGATACACTTTGTTGGATACGTGACTTTGCTTACACATATAATGAGCCATATACATATAAATATTTTTCTCATGTAGCTTTTGATAATTACCCTGTTGTAGGGATTACATGGAAACAGGCAAGGGCATTTTGTAACTGGAGAAGCGGATTAAGCCATGATTTCAGCAAGCGTTTAAATGAAAGCCCTGCACACGATTACAGATTGCCAACTGAAATTGAATGGGAGTATGCTGCAAGAGGGGGGTTGCAGAATAATATGTATCCATGGGGAAGTTATTATGTAAGAAATGTACAGGGTTGTTTTGTGGCAAATTTTAAACCAAACAGAGGGAATTATGTAGCTGACAGCCCGACAACCACCACTACAATGCAGGTAGGACAGTTTGAGCCTAATAACTATGGTTTGTATGATATGGCCGGAAATGTTGCAGAGTGGACCAGCAGTGCTTTTTATGAAGCATCGTACGATATAATGAATGATTTAAATTCTGAAGTTCAATATGAAGCCAGGCCTGATGATCCGCCTGTAATGAAAAGGAAGGTTATTCGCGGCGGTTCATGGAAAGACATTGCATATTTTATTCAGGTATCTACAAGAACTTATGAATATCAGGATACTGCGAAATCATATATTGGTTTTCGTTGTGTTCGCTCATCTTTCAAGAGTGAACTTAGTTCCCGGTAATATAAAAGTTGCAGACAACTGACAATAATATAAAATATCAAAAGTGAATATTGATACCACTTAAAATAGTAATACCCGGCATAGGGTATCCTGAATTGATACTGTATTTTTGATTTGTCAAATTTTTTCCGGAGACAAAAAGTTCAAACAGCTTATTTGCTTTATATGATAACATCGCATTAACCAGAGAATAGCTCTCTTCCAAAATAGGATCTATTAAAATATAAAGTCCTGAAATTTGCTGAAGTGACAGGTTGGCTCTAAATTTTTTATGATAGAAAGAGCCTTCGGCAAATATTTGATTACGCGGTGCTGCAAGCCTTGGGCGGTCAAGGTTTATATAGGTATAATTTGAAGAGAGGTTAAAATTTTTATGAACCCTGTAGTTGAATTCCACTTCAATACCTTTATTGGTAAAAGAGCCGCTGTTTTGTCGCTTTTCGGGCGGGGGAGGTGCATCATTTGGCATCACTTCAATAACATTGTTGCCCTCTATCAAAAAGAGAGTGAGTTCTGCCATTATCCTTTTGTCACTGCTTTTTTTATTAACCCCCAGTTCATAGTTCATTAAACGTTCCGGCTTAAGTTCGGGATTGGGTGCATAAAGGAATAGCTCCATTAATGAAGGATTTCTGAATCCTTTTGAAACAGAGCCTTTTATAGTGGAATTTTTCTTTGTAATCCATGAAAAGCCAATCTGCGGCACAGTTTCCGTGCCAAAAATGTTATTATTTTCCAATCTTATTCCTGCATTGAGGGTAAGTTTTTCAAATAATATTTGCTGAAGATATGTATAGCCTGCAATATCTGTGGAGTGGTGCCATTTATCAGCTCCCATTCCGTGACTGCCAATGCCTGCCACACTTTTTAAATCTGTTCCGGCAGTGAGTGTGTTACCCGGGAAAAGTCTTAAGCCCTGGTAAAGGCTGATTCCGGTATGATAATCTTCAGAAATCCATCCGTCAGTCAGGTCATGGGTTCCAAAATTGTAAAAAGCTATTAGCCCCCCTTCTGCTTTTGAAAAATGATTTTTTACCGATAAAGAGGCTTTTCCCCGTGTAACATCTATTCCGAAAAGGGAAGGATTAAAAACGGGCCCCGGATCATGTGCATTAAAATCGGCAATACTTACATCAGCAGTGATATTAAAATGACTGCTGATATCATATCCGGTTTTAATATATCCGTTTATAATTTTAAAATCTGAATTATCACGATGGCCGTTAGTATTATTATGATTTATTGATGCAAATATTTTAAAGGGGCCTTTTTTAAATCCGCCGCTTGCCATATATTTTTGAGTGTTAAATGATCCGTACGATAAATTTGCATTTCCTGATATACCCTCTTTTGTTTGTTGTTTTGTAATGATATTAATTGCTCCGGCCATAGCATTGGATCCATAAATAATTGATGCCGGCCCTCTGATAACCTCTATTTTTTCTACATCAGAAGAGACATATGCATCAGGCAGCGGATGTCCGAAAATTCCCTGAAACTGCGGATGTCCGTCAAGTAAAACCAATACCTGGGTATTTGGGGCGGTTCCCCCAACACCTCTTATATTAATTTGACCGGCTGAGCCGGTTGCAACACCAAAGCCGGTAACTCCTCTTTCGGTGACAAACAGACCCGGGATTCTTTGACTTAAAACGGGAAGGACAGCTGATTCATTACTTAGTTCAATCTCCCTCCTGCTTAACGTTGATACGGTTAATGGCACATTTTGTCTTGAAACCTCTATGCGCGATCCTGTTACAATTACTTCTTTTATCTCAATTGTATCTTTCAAAGAGTTCTGTGAATTTGCGGTAACCACTGATAAGAGTGATATTATAACTAAAATTCCTGCTATTTTAAGGATATTTACCATAAGTGTTACTTTATTTTAAATTCGTGTTACTTATATGGAAAAAAAATTATGCTTTGCTCATAACCAGCTTGCCATGTTGTATCCCTTTAATACTAATCAACCTTTCTGATATTTCCGTAAGCTTTTTTGATGGGCCTTTTACTGCAACTATTTGAAGGTAATTTTGTTCATTCAGGAAGAATCCCTGGGCCGACAATATAAAATTTTTATATTCATGTTGAATTTCAGCTGATTTTTTTAACACATCTGTTTTACGATGATCAAAAACCAGCGTTAGTGCACCGGCTACAATATTATCACATTTCCATTTTTGTTCGACTAAAAATTTTTCAATAAGATGCCTGATAGCACGGGAGCGATTTGCAAACCGGTTTTCTGTTACATAATCATCAAGTGCTTTTAATAACTCTTCATCAAGTGAAACTCCAAATCTTGTTACCGACATCGTGCTACAAATTTTAAAAATCGTGTTACAAATATATAAATATATTTTTTGTGCAAAATATTCGCGATAAAATTTTTTTGATAAATATAAATTAGTCAGAGCTCTTTTGCCATATTAGCTTTTTCCCGAATCCCAATCGGTTATCTGTCATTTTCAGGTAATTGATTTCCAATATCCAAAGATTAATATTTCCAAATATTGTATATGGAAAGCGTTTTATAAATATTTTTTTTATTTCAGGTAATAATATTTTTCCCGGTAATTTCACTTCACCAGTGAACTGCACACCCTGTATTTTTCCTATATTTTTTGTTTCAAGCACCACACTTCCTGCAACATAAGGATTTTTTACAGTATCTCTTATATGTTTTGTTTCGTTATCTGATGTAAATATAAAACAGTTTTTATCTTCCATATAAACATAGAAACAGTTAGCACACCATGGCATATTACCGGCAGATGTTGCAAGTGTCATAATATGATGCTTTTTAAGGAATCTGACTATTCGTTTTTGAGGTTGATTACACATTCTTATTGTGGTTATTAATAAAAAAAGCGGATATTATAACCCGCTTTTTAATATATATTGATGCCACATTTAGTGAATTTAATAATATCTTTTTAAGCTCTTCTGATAGTGTTCCCTTTTATTGAATAGAACAGGATGTAAATATAGCACAGGGCAGGAACCAGGAATGCCCAGGTGTAACCGAATTTATCGGCAACTCCGCCCATTATGGGGGGAATAATGGCACCTCCGACAATAAGTGAATTGATAAGTCCGGAAGCTCCGCTTAATTCCGCCGGATCAAGATCTTTAACAGCCAGAGTGAAAATATTCGGGAACATTATTGAGTTAAATAATCCAATGGAAATAACCGACCATAAAGCAACCTGACCTGTTGTAAAGGTAGTTGCAATATCAAGGAGTGCTGCAGAAAGTGCAAAAATTGCAAGAGTTTTTGCAGCTTTTCCTGTACCTATTTGCATTATTATAAAGTTAGCTAAAGAAACTAATGTAAATATAAGTCCGATTTTCCAGTTCCAGTCAGTAACAAATGATCCTGCTATAAAGGCTAACAGCAGTACCGGTATTAATAAAGAGAGTTTTTTGCTTTGTTTCATTTCAGAAAACATAAAGGAACCGAAAAACCTCCCTATCATGGCGCCTCCCCAATAAATGGCAGCATATGTAGAGGCCATTTCCGCAGAAATTCCTTCGACCGAATTTTTCAGGTAGTTTACAATCAAGCCTGCATTACCTACTTCAGCTCCAACATAGGCAAAGATTCCCAATGCTCCCAGCACAACATGCGGGTACTTCCATATACTCTTTTTAACTCCTGATCCCTTATCAATTACCGGAAGTTTTATTGAAAAGATTGCTACAGCTACTAATAGCACAATAATGCCCATGGCTATAAAAGGAAGAGGTACACGCTCTGCTGCCATTAATCCATGTTCGGAAGTGATAAGATTATCATCATTTGGAAGGTTTAAGCCTTTGAATATAGCTACTGATATAAGCCAGGGAGCGATCATGGTAGCCACGGCATTTAAAGCCTGGGTAAGATTTAACCTGCTTGAGGCCGTTGAGCTGGGGCCTATTGCCGTAACATATGGATTTGCTGACACCTGAAGAAAAACAACTCCTACAGCCAATATAAAGGTACCTACCAGAAATATTGGAAAAGAGGGCAGCTTAGCAGCGGGTATAAATATAAAACTTCCTAAAGCCATTAGAATAAGGCCTGCAATAACTGTCATTTTGTATCCGATCAGGTCGATGATCTTCCCGGTTGGTATTGACATCAGAGGATATGCAATAAAAAAAGCTGATGATAGTAGTTGCGCTTCAAATTCAGATAACCCGAAAATGGCTTTTACGGGGGCGGTAAGTGTTATAATAAATGTGGTTGCAAAACCAAAAATAAAAAAGATGGCGCCGAAAACAGTCATTCCAACTACCAGATTATTATTTTTTTCCATTATTAATTGGTTTAAATTATTGATTTAATAAATTTTTATTTAGTCAAGATAGCAACAAATTTAAAAATATTATGGGATACCCGGTTTTTTAAAACAAATTATTCTGAATAATCAGAAAAGATATTAATTACCTTTACAAATTATAACAGGGATTCAACCAAGGGAGATGAATTATTTTGTAAAGATGATATTTAAAGTAATTGAAAAAATTGTACTTATACCAATATACTTTTATAAGTCTTTTATCTCTCCTTTAACACATTCATCGTGCAGATTTGTGCCAACATGTTCTGAATATGCTATTCAGGCAGTTAAGATTCATGGTCCCTTTAAAGGCTTTTTTTTAGCTGTAAAGCGTATTTTCAGGTGTCATCCGTGGGGCAGCTCAGGATATGATCCGGTACCTCCGAAAATTTCAATAAAAAAGAAGGAGCCTTCAAAATAATAGTAATTTTGTATATATATGTTTATGGCAGAAATAGAACAAAAATTCAGATGAAGTACTTATATGCAATATTGCCGGTTTTTATAATTTTTATATCATGCAGCCCGAATAAAAGCCGTAATGAAGAGAGGGGCAAACCTTTAATCACCGTAAGTATTTTACCCCAGAAAACATTTGTTGAAAAAATTTCGGGTGATGATTTTGATATACAGGTGTTAATTCCACCGGGAGCCAGTCCGGCTACTTATACACTCCTGCCTTCACAAATAAGCAATTTGACAAAGTCAAAAATTTGGTTTAGAATAGGGTATATTGGCTTTGAGCATTCGTGGAAAGAGAAAATAGAGCAATCTAATCCACATATGGAAGTAGTTGATTTGTCTGAAGGAGTATCTCTGATAAAATCCGGACACAGCCATGGCATTGAGAGGGAAAATTTAGCGGGAGTTGATCCGCATATCTGGCTATCGCCTGCCCTTGTTAAACAGTTTTCTGAAAAAATTGCCGATATTTTAATTAAATTAAATCCCGGCAGGGAGGAGATCTATAAGGCAAACTATTTGAATTTTGTTAAAGAGATTGAGCAGGCAGATGAGTATATTAAAAATGCACTGAACGACTATAAGGGGCGGCAGTTTATAATTTTTCATCCCAGTCTTGGATATTTTGCAAGAGATTACGGCCTTATACAATATTCACTTGAGTCGGAGGGAAAAGAGCCTTCCCCGCAACATATGGCAGAAATTATGAGCCTGGCAAAGAGGGAAAATATTAATGTTATCTATATTCAAAGTGAGTTTGATAAGGAAAATGCAAAGGTATTTGTAGCAGAAACAAATGGGAAAATTGTTGAAATATGGCCTCTTCATCCCGACTGGGCTGATAATATTATAAATATAACAAATATATTAATAGAGAATTTTAAATGAATCCGTTAATAAAAATAGAGAATTTGACTGTTGGATATGACAAGGTTCCTGTTTTAAAAGATGTGAATCTTGAGATATATGACAATGATTTTTTGGGAGTCATAGGTCCAAATGGCGGAGGAAAAACAACATTGCTGAAAGCAATTCTCGGATTGCTTAAGCCAATGCAAGGGAAGGTACTTTTCAGGCCTGACATACAAAAAAAATGTGTTCCATTTGGTTACCTGCCCCAGGTAAAACATATCGACCGGAATTTTCCAATTACTGTTTTTGAGGTTGTGAGATCTGGTTATCTTATGAAAAAAACCGGATCATTTCAAAATAGGGAGATTAAGTTAAAGGTAGATAACCTTTTAAAAGAATTGGGAATATTCAATATAAGGAATAAGGCAATAGGTGATCTTTCGGGAGGACAAATGCAGAGAGTATTTCTTTGCAGAGCCTTGATCAGCGATCCATGTGCACTGATACTTGATGAACCTGATACATTTGTTGATAACCGTTTTGAGGGAGAATTATATGAACGGCTGAAAGAGCTAAATAACAGGATGGCTATTATATTGGTTTCACATGATATTGGGACTATTTCCAGTTATGTAAAATCTATTGCCTGCGTTAACACTACTTTACATTACCATCCCGATAATATTATTACTCAGGAGCAGCTTAACAGTTATAATTGTCCGATCAAGCTGATCACTCACGGAGAGATTCCTCATACAGTACTTAAACAGCACGGGTAAAATGAAAGATATTATATTATTGTTTTCTTACGATTTTTTTCAAAAAGCTTTTATTGCTGCTGTTTTTGCAAGCATTTCATGTGGCATTATAGGTACATATATTGTATCAAGACGAATTGTTTTTGTCAGTGGTGGTATAACGCATGCTTCCTTTGGTGGAATAGGCCTTGCCTTTTATCTGGGCTTTAACCCTCTGATCGGGGCTGTTGCCTTTGCAGTTTTGTCGGCTCTTGGAATTCAATTTTTCACTAAGGTAGGAAAAGTAAGAGAAGACTCTTCCATAGCAATCTGGTGGTCGCTTGGAATGGCAGCAGGTATTATATTTGTATTTTTGACTCCGGGATATACCCCTAACCTGATGAGTTACCTTTTTGGCAATATACTTACTGTGTCAAAATCAGAATTATGGTGGATGCTGATTTTGGTTACAGTGATTATAACATTTTTTGCCCTCTATTACCGTGTTATTTTATATATAGCCTTTGATGAGGAGTTTGCAAAAGCAGCAGGATTACCTGTTACACTTTTTAATTATTTAATTATTATATTAATAGCTTTAACTGTTGTGTTAAATATAAGGGTTGTTGGAATTATTTTAATTCTATCTCTTTTAACGATTCCTCAGGCTACGGCAAATATTTTCACCAGAGATTTTAAAAAGCTGCTTTTTTTATCATCTTTTTTTGCTTTTTTCGGGAGTACTACAGGGCTGTTGATTTCATATTTTTTGGATATTCCCTCAGGTGCTGCAATTATTTTTACATTGGTAATAATATTTGGACTTGTTAAATTGTATAAATATTTTTTTTAAAGTCAAAAGGTGTTATTTTCAAGGCCGGCCGGGAAAATACTAATCAGCTAATTCAGGCTTTTTCATCAGCTCTTCTTTTTCAATATCTTTATAGTATTTTACGGTTTTTACCATAAGCTCCATTGTTGCATCATCATCACAAACTATTATTCCCTTGGGGTGAAGCTGTAAAACTGAAACTGTCCACATATGATTTATACCTTCTTCTACTACTTTTTTCAGCGCCCTTGCTTTATTATACCCATTTACTATAATTATTACCTCATCAGCCTGCATCACTGTATCAACTCCTACTGTCAGCGCTGTTTCAGGCACTTTTTTGATATCGTTGTCAAAAAACCTGGAATTGGCTACAATAGTATCGTATGTGAGGGTTTTTATTCTGGTTTTTGACTTCAGCGAAGAGCCCGGTTCGTTAAATGCAATGTGGCCGTCGGGGCCAATACCACCAAGAAACAGTTTTATTCCTCCTAAATTTTTAATCTTTTTTTCATAATCGGAGCACTCTTTTTCCAAGTCAATTGCGTTGCCGTTCAGGATATTGATATTTTCGCGGGGTATATCAATATGGTTAAAAAAATGCTTATCCATAAAAGAGTGGTAGCTTTTGGGGTGGTCTTCAGGTATGCCCACATATTCATCCATGTTGAATGTTACAACATTTTTAAAGGATAACTTACCTTGTTTAACAAGCTCAATTAATCCGGTATAGGTACCGATTGGCGAAGAACCTGTCGGAAGTCCCAGTACGAAGGGTGTTTCATTAGTCGGATTAAATTTTTTTATTTTATTGGCAATATAGTAAGCAGTCCACTTACTAAGTTGTTGATAATTTTCATGGATAAGGATTCTCATAATTGATAATTTAAAAGTTAAACATATTAGTTAAGTACTATTTTTGAAATCCGGAGATAATTTTAAATAATAATAAAAATTTTATATTAAACAAATAATCCCTCAACTGATTTTCCCAATTTTGATGCCTCCTCAAGAAATTGATTAACAGTTAATTCTCTGATATATATCATACCGTGAGTTGCCCTAAGCAAAGGGAGATCATTTTGATAAAAGAAATTTTTACCAAGTAACAGTTGAATTTGCTTATGCTGTTCAAACCATATTTTTTGAACCAGTTCGCTGAATTTTCCATCATGTTGATAACTTGGGAAAGATGCATTCACTTGTGTAACATAACATTCGGAAAATGATTTATTAAGAGTGGCCAGCGAATTAAGGGAGACAGGAACAATAATCTCTACATCCCAGGGATTATATTTGAACCATACATTCCGGTACCCTATAATACGTAATTCGCTAAGATCTTCCTCTTTATTCCACTCTTCCACTGCACGTGCAATGGATTGTAATACTTTGTAGTGTGTATCCGGACCGCTGCCCTGAGGATCCATTGCCAGGCTGAGGCGGGTTGGCTTATATTTTCGCAACTCTTTCAATATGGGCATTACATCTCTATCCATATCAGGCTTGCTTCCCATTATATTGTTATGGTAAAAACCTAAGTGGAGGTGATGGATATTTTTTACCTGTACGCCATAATGTGCCCATACCAGCTCCTCTTCAAATTCTCGAATCATCCCTTTTAATTGCTGGATTTCAGTAGGGTTTTCACTGCCGTCGTAACTGTCTTTCAGGATTGTTAATATTTCATTTATAACATTTGTCAGGCCGCTTTTATTTTCTATTTTCCATATAAGTACTAATGCCCTGACTAATCTGTGACATACCCCGCGCCGTTTTTCTTCGGCATTTTGTGCTGCTACATTATCAAGATAGTGATATACATCTTTGTCCCATTTATATTTGAATCCGTCGATAAAGAAATTGGAATACTCAATCATTTGAATCTGATTGTTGTTTAGCAGGCACTTTGTATCTTTCAGGAGTTCATAAAGGAAAGTGTTTGTTACCGCAGTATAGCCGGATGTCATTATTGAAAAATGAAGCCGGTTACTTGACTCTCTTGACTGCCTGTTGGTAAGCGGCATGATACCCAACATTATATCGTCATGGTGAGGGCCGGTATGATAATAAATCTGGTTAGTCTCTTTATGTATACCCTTGTTGATTTTAGCCAGAATGGAATCCATAACCGACTGAACCGTGTCTTTGCTCAGATTGGGAATACGACTACAGTATTTATCAGCTTTCAGGTCTTTAAGCTCCAGCTTACCTCCGAATTTATTTATTTTTTTACACAACTCAATAACTGCCCTTTCTGTTTTTTGATGTGTCCATGTTCCTGAGCTGTAATAATATTCAATTGCATCTTCAAGTGCTACGGCTGCTCCTTCGGTCAGATAAAATCTACTGTTTTTAAGTTTTTGAAAAGATGTGGCAGGATAGATAACTGTTGGTTCGTTCTCCAGTGAATTTTTAATGGTACCGGCAATTGCTTCTCCTGCTGCATAAATAATTGCTTTATTGTCACTATTATAGAGAAGAGACCCAAGGCCTATTGTAATGACCAATCTATTTCCGGAAACTTCAATTCCTCCCAGATCTGTTGCTGTTACTGCCTGAGTTTCAAAGTTGGTTTCGGTCAGGCGTGTGGCAGAAAAGTGAAGAGAGCCTCTGGTATTAAATGCAATATGACCATCAGGGCCAATACCTCCAAGAAAAAAGCCTATACCTCCTTTTTCTCTTATGCTGTTTTCATACCCGGTGCACCATTGATCAATTTTGAATATTGAATCTTTTTGTATTCGTTCCAATTGCGACTTTGCTTCTCTGTACCTGAGTGAGAGATCAATTATATTGTCAGGGAATATATCAGAAAAATGCTTTCCCTCCGACAGAGGTATATTATCAGAGTTTATTAATAAAGCTTTATTAATATCCAATCCGAAGCCTTCAATATATCTTTTGGTAACATAATAGCATAGACTATTGTGTTGTTGTGAACTGATAGGATAAAAATCTCCGCTTTGTACAAACTGAAGTTCACTTAAAACAGGTTTATTCAAATCTTTCAGACCATATTTTTCACGTATCTCCATACCCTGTTTATTATTCCAGTTGTCAAGCAGATTATGTGTGAATTGAATGAAATATTCTGCAGTTTTTCCGGTTGGAAGACTAACCACACCATGGGGATTTTCAGATACCCATTCTAAAAAGCTTAAGGCCGATAATAGACCCAGTTTCGGAAAACTATCGACTGTAATATAAGGGATGCGGGTAGTGATATTTTGAATTTTAGACTCGTCAAAAAATGCCTGTTCTGTTTTTGAAAAATTTATGTTCATAGTGTACTATATGAATATATTAATATGTTTGCTTTTTAAATAAGCTAACAAATATTGAAATATTTTAAACACCAATCAAGGCTATTAACCTTTATTTCAAAAATAAAGATTAGGCATTTAAGTGAGTAACATTAAATTAATTTCAGGTTATTATGGTAGAGAAAAAAGTTGTAAAAGAGGTAAAAAAAGCTGATATTTAGGGCAATTAAAGATTGATGATAAAAACCGGGTATGATGAAAATCAGATATATTTTAACATTTTTTTTGGTTCTGTTTTGTTTGTCGTTTTTAAGCGGACAATCGCGGAAGATTATTCATATTCCTGATATTCCCGGATATACGACATTAAAATGTGATTTTCATACACATACAGTATTTTCAGATGGTACTGTCTGGCCTACCGTTAGGGTAGAGGAGGCCTGGCGTGACGGATTGGATGCTGTGTCCATTACCGACCATATTGAATACAGGCCACATTCGAAGGATATTGTATCGGATCATAATCGATCGCATGAAATTGCAGAACCTTTAGCCAATAAATTAAATATAATTTTGATCAAAGGGGCTGAAATTACCAGAAGTATGCCTCCCGGTCATCTGAACTGCCTTTTTATAAAAAATGCCAATTTGCTTGAAAGGGAAAATGTTATGGATGCTGTCAGGGAAGCCCGTGATCAGGGAGCCTTTATTTTATGGAATCATCCCGGGTGGAAAGTTCAACAACCTGATTCTACACTTTGGTGGGCTGAACATACAAATTTATTGAATGGTGATTTGTTACATGGGATTGAGGTTTTTAATGACGGGGAGTATTATCCTGAAGCAATTGACTGGGCAGTTTCAAAAAAACTGACGATGTTTGCCAACTCCGATATTCACAGCCCCGTTAATATGCGATATGACATGAATAATATTACCAGGCCTCTTACTCTTGTTTTTTCCCGAAGCAGAACCAGGGGAGGAATTCGGGAAGCTCTTTTTAGCAGGCGGACGGCAGCACTTTTTAACAATACACTTGCCGGCCCTGCAAATTTGCTGGAAGCCCTCTTTTTTGCATCGGTAAAAATATATAATCCACAAGGGCAATTGAAGAATGGTCAAACAAAATATGTTGTAATAGAGAATAATTCAGATATTGAATATCATTTGGAATTGGTTCAACCCGGAATAGGTTTTGATGCTCCCGTGAACCGGATCCTATTGCCGCACAGGCATACTGCCTTAGAGTTGAGAGGAAACTCTGAACAGGTAGGTACACAAAACGAATTGAGAATTTATTATAAAGTAAATAATGCTCTTGTCAGTTCCGACGGAAATTTGGTTATTACATTAAAAATTTCAAATAACTGAAAAAGGTGCTGCATTGTTTAGATATTCACTTTAATTTAGTTTATATAGCGGGAAAGTGCTTTACTCCATATCTGATACCCTTTTTCATTCAAATGTAATCCGTCATTAAGAAAAATATCTTTAAATATATCTCCCTGCTTATCGGTCATAACACTCCAGATATCGGCAAACTCAATATTTGGATAATGTTTGCACAATTTTTTCAACTTTTTGTTGAGCAGCATATACTCCTTCTTAAAATGCTCTCTTGCAATACTGGGCTTCGCAGAAATTATTATTATTTTAGTATCCGGAAGATCTTTTACTGCTTTATTTATAATTGATTTTGCTGTTTTAACAATATCAGAAACTTTTTTATTATAAGCAATATCATTATCGCCTTCATAGATGAAAAGGAAATCAGGAGTATATTTTATTATCAGCCGGTCGTAAAAATAGAGAAGGTCGCTAAAATGCGAGCCGCCAAATCCGTGGTTAATAACGTTAACTTCAGGGAAATAGGATTGAATATCTTTCCACATGAATATTGTGGAGCTTCCTGTGAAAAGTGCAAGTTTTTTTTCAGGATAAAGCTTATACTGCATTGTGTCGAGTTCCTCAATTCTTTTAAGGAAGCGGTTAGGATCCTGGCCGTTTGAGGATAATATATTGCAAAATAACAGTGTTGCCAGAATCAATTTTAAGGGAATAGCTGATTTTTTCATTTTTGATTTTTTAACTCAGGCAATTTATAATATTAATTTTGATTTTATGTTACAAAAAAAATTCAAATTGTTACTTTTGTTTTTTGAAAGGGGTGCTTTGAAATGGGCATCCCGCTTAAAACCGGGACAAGCTGTATAATACTTGGAAAACTTTTAATTTTGATCAGATGATACGAACGATTCTCAAATTTTTAATTAGTTTATATTTAAATAATTACAAAATTTTAAACGAATGAAAGATTTTACCAAAACTAATTACCTGTTACAGTCTGTAAGGAGTGGCAATATATTTGAGGATACAGGATGGTTATTAGATGCTCCGGGAGAAACTGATCCTACTTTGATACGTGCAGTATATGATAAACAACAATTAATAGTCAAAGATGAATCATACGGATTGTATATATTTTCTGATTGGCTGCCTGTTAACCGGATGCTAAAAGGCTCTTCTGCCCCGGTAACATATAAAAGTGAGAGATTGGCTAAAAAGATTGGGTTGCACAATTTATGGATAACTTTTAGTGGCTACTGGCCTGAAAAGGGGGCAGAAATGACAACCTGCAGTTTTAAGGAGACTGAAGCCTATTCTGTTTGCGGGCGAATGACTTCTGAAATGAATAAAATACTTGTATTGGCATCGGCAGGGAACACATCAAGGGCGTTTGCCAAGGTATGTTCCGAAAATAATATTCCACTTTTATTATGTGTACCTGAAGATTATATTAAAACCCTTTGGTTTGAAAAACCTCTGAACAGCTGTGTGAAACTTATTTGCAGTAGGTCGGGAAGTGACTACTATGATGCAATTTACTTATCAAATATTGTGTCAGGATTAAATGGTTTTATACCGGAGGGTGGAGCAAAGAATATAGCTCGTCGCGATGGAATGGGAACAACGGTACTTTCTGCGGCAACTAAAATAGGGCAGATACCGGATTATTATTTTCAGGCCGTGGGAAGCGGAACAGGAGCTGTTGCTGCCTGGGAAGCTAATCTCAGGCTTTTAGCCGATGGAGGGTATGGAGATAAAAAAATGAAACTTATAGTGTCTCAAAATGCACCCTTTAATCCAATTTCAGATGCCTGGAAAAAAGATTCAAGAAATATGCTTCCAATGGATATGGAGAAAGCAAGAAAACAGGTAGAGGAGATAGATGCTAAAGTATTGTCAAATAGAAAACCGCCATATTCTGTTACAGGAGGGTTATATGATGCATTGAAAGATACGGGGGGTGATGTTTTGGTAGCATCAAATCAGATGCTTCGGGAGGCATCCCTACTGTTTGAGGAAGCAGAAGGTATTGATATACATCCTGCAGCAGGAGTGGCTACAGCTACACTTATGGAGGCCGTGAAAAATAGGGCAATAGATAAAGAAGCTGTTATTATGCTTAATATTACCGGTGGGGGTGAATTAAGGTTTAAAACGGAAAAAAAGCTCCATTATCTTCAACCGGAATATGTTTTTGATATTGATCCTGATCCCGATGAAGTAAGGAGAAAGGTGGAAAAGTTACTTAAATTCTGAGAATCTTTGCTGCCTGCCTCTTTTTTGATAAGTATCTCTATTTATGAATACCTGATAGAGCAGATTTTTCGTTATAGATTTTCAATTAATAACTAATAATGAAATTTATCTATTTTGCGGTTATTTTAATTTATAATTTTTTAATAAAGATAACATCGGTTTTTAATAAGAAAGCTAAACAATTTATATCGGGGCGAAAAGATTGGGCAAAGATATTAGGCAGTAAAGTTGATAAAAATGGCAGATATATCTGGTTTCATTGCTCCTCTTTGGGTGAGTTTGAACAAGGAAGGCCCTTGATTGAAATAATAAAAAAAAAATATAAGCAATATAAAATAGTACTTACTTTTTTTTCTCCTTCAGGTTATGAAATGAGGAAAAATTATGATGGAGCCGACATTGTTAATTATTTGCCGGTTGACACCCCTGAAAATGCAAAAATTTTTCTTGATTTAATTAAGCCTGAAAAGGTGTTTTTTATTAAATATGAGTATTGGTATTTTTTTCTTTCGGAAATTGCCGTGCGAAAGATACCTCTTATTCTTGTTTCAGCTGTATTTCATAAAGATGGTATTTTCTTTAAAAAAAATTTTATTGGAAGATGGTACCGGGATATGTTAATTAAATTTGATCATCTTTTTGTTCAGGACGAAAAATCTGTGCAGTTACTCAGGGAAGCAGGTATTAACAGATGTTCTGTTGCAGGTGATACAAGAATTGACAGGGTTGTGGCTATTGCAGGTGATGCAAAGAATATTCCTCTTATTGAAAAATTTAAGGGGAAATCTTTGCTTATTGTGGGCGGAAGTACATGGAAGCCCGATGAAGATTTACTTTCTAAATATATTAACAGCAGTAAAGATGTAAAGATTATTTTTGCCCCTCATGAAGTATCGGAAACCAATATAAAAAGGCTGCAAAAAATTATTGAAGTTCCGTCGGTCAGGTTTAGTAAATCAGATATAAAGGATATTGCAAATTATAAGGTATTGATAATTGACTCTATCGGCCTTTTATCCTCAATATATAAATATGGTTCTGTAGCATATATTGGAGGAGGATTTGGCGTAGGAATTCATAATATTCTTGAACCTGCTGTATTCGGGCTTCCTGTTATTTTTGGTCCAAATCATGAAAAGTTTAAAGAAGCAACAGATTTGAAAGCACTTAAAGGGGCATACCCGGTTAATAACTTCAGACAATTGGAAAATGTACTTAATATGTTCCTGAATAATCCTTCCGCGCTGTTAACAGCTTCAGATATTTGCAGAAGTTATATATTAAAAAATATTGGTGCTGCAAATATTATTATAAATAAAGTTTTCAACAATTGACCATTTTTTATTTTCTCCGTGGTTAAGCTTTTTTATAAAAAATAGTGTTAATAGTATGAATGTTTACGTATAACAGATATGGCAAGCAGAGGAAATATATTTTTAATAATATTTTTATGCAAAATGTGTGTTAAAACATTGATTTTTATAAGAATAACAGAAAGAAGTTGATAACTTTTAATTACTTCCGTAAAAAAACATTTATTAATTTTAGTTTGTGTTTTATATTGCATTACATAAATAATGGATTTTACGGATAAAGTTTTTTTGTTATTTAATTGGAAGTTATGACGTTAGAAGAAGTGATGATAAAAAGTGCAAAAAAAAGAAAAATTTTTTCCAAGGAAGAAGCAATTAATGCTTCACTTGAATATTTCAAGGGAGATGATTTAGCAGCCAGAGTTTGGGTAAATAAATATGCTCTTAAAGACTCTTTTGGAAATATTTTTGAACTGACTCCTGATGATATGCATCGCCGGCTGGCAAAAGAGATTGCCAGAATTGAGAAGAACTACCCCAATTCATTTACTGAGGAGGAAATCTACGCTGTACTGAAGGATTTTAAATATATTGTGCCACAGGGCGGGCCCATGACAGGGATAGGAAATGAATTTCAGATAGCTTCTCTTTCCAACTGTTTTGTTGTTGGTAATAAAGGTAATTCAGATTCATATGGCGGAATCATGAAAATAGACCAGGAACAGGTACAGTTGATGAAAAGGCGTGGCGGTGTGGGGCACGATCTGTCTCATATCAGACCTAAAGGGTCGCCTGTGAAAAATTCTGCTTTAACCTCAACAGGTATTGTTCCTTTTATGGAGAGGTATTCAAATTCCACAAGAGAAGTAGCGCAGGATGGAAGAAGGGGAGCATTGATGCTTTCTGTTTCAATACAACATCCTGATTCGGAAAGTTTTATTGATGCAAAATTGGAGCAGGGAAAAGTAACGGGAGCCAATGTGTCTGTTAAGATAGATGACGAATTTATGAAAGCTGTGGAACAGGGGAAAGAGTATATCCAGAAATATCCGGTTTATTCTGAACATCCTGTTTACAAAAAGAAGATTGATGCTTTAAAATTATGGGGGAAAATAGTAAAAAATGCTTGGCAGTCGGCTGAGCCGGGTGTACTTTTTTGGGATACCATAATCAGAGAGTCAGTACCTGATTGCTATGCAGATCTGGGTTATCGGACAGTCTCAACAAATCCATGCGGGGAGATTCCATTATGTCCTTATGACAGTTGCAGGCTTCTTGCAATCAATCTTTACTCTTATGTTGACAACCCCTTTACTGCAAATGCAACATTCAATTTTGAATTGTTTAAAGAGCATATTCATTATGCCCAGCGGATTATGGACGATATTATTGATCTTGAACTTGAAAAAATTGATACCATAATTGAAAAGATAAATTCTGATCCGGAGGATGATGAGATAAAACTTGTAGAGAAAAGATTATGGGAAAATATAAAAACAAAAGCACATGAGGGTCGCCGAACCGGCATCGGGATTACGGCTGAGGGAGATATGCTGGCAGCACTCGGGCTTCAATATGGGAGTGATATTGCTATTGATTTTTCAGAAGAGATACATAAAACAATTGCATTGGAAGCTTATCGTTCTTCAGTGTTTTTAGCAAAAGAGAGAGGGCCTTTTACTATTTATGATTCTAACAAAGAAGCTTTCAATCCTTTTATATTAAGATTGAAAAACAGTGATGGTAAGCTGTATGAGGATATGACAAAATATGGAAGGCGGAATATTGCTCTTCTGACAATTGCCCCGACCGGTACAACAAGCCTTATGACCCAGACAACATCAGGAATTGAACCTGTATTTATGCCTGTGTATAAACGGCGTAGAAAAGTAAATCCGGGTGATAGCGATATCCGGGTTGATTTTATTGATGAGGTAGGAGATCACTGGGAAGAATATAATGTTTTTCATCATAAATTTAAAATATGGATGGAGGCGCAGGGTTATGATGTTAATCGTGAATATACCCAGGAAGAACTGGCCGGATTAGTAAGTAAGTCACCATACTATAAAGCCACTTCAAATGATGTAGACTGGTTATCAAAGGTAAGAATGCAGGGCAGGATTCAAAAGTGGGTTGATCACTCTATAAGTGTTACAATAAACCTACCATCAACTGTTACCGAAGAGCTGGTCGGACAGCTCTACTTAGAAGCCTGGAAGAGCGGGTGCAAGGGAGTGACGGTTTATAGAGAAGGATCGCGATCAGGAGTTTTGATTTCAAATGATTCCAAAGATAAGCAGGAGACTGTCTCCTTTTCGCCAAAACGTCCTGAAAAACTTGAAGCTGAAATTGTGCGTTTTCAAAATAATAAAGAAAAATGGATAGCTTTTATAGGGTTGTTGGATAAAAAGCCTTATGAAATATTTACAGGACTTTCAGACGATGAAGATGGAATTCTTTTGCCGCGGTCTGTTGTGGATGGATTTATTATCAAGAGCTATGATAGTGAAGGTAATTCACGTTATGATTTTCAATATATAAATAAACGGGGATATAAAACAACTATTGAAGGGCTCTCTTATAAGTTTAATCCCGTATTCTGGAATTATGCTAAATTAATTTCAGGAACTTTAAGGCACGGAATGCCAATTCATAAAGTTGTTGAGCTTGTAACAAGCCTTCAACTTGACAATGAAACTATTAATTCGTGGAAAGCAGGTGTTGCACGTGCATTAAAAAAATATATTCCTGATGGTACCCTGGCCGAAAATATGTTATGCAAGGAGTGCGGGTCAAATGAAGTAGTATACCAGGAAGGTTGCCTTACCTGTCTTTCATGTGGTAATTCAAAGTGTGGTTAACAGATCAGGATATATAAATTTTTTTAATGGCGGCAATAGGGTGATCAGCCACTGATCATCTTTTTATAGTTTTCGGGAGAAAGCAAACTATCTATCTCTTTCAGATCGGTGATTTTTATTTTTATCATCCAACCCTCACCATAAGGATCTTTATTTACCAATTCAGGTTTATCATTTAATGCTTCATTTGCTTCAATGATTTCTCCCCCAACAGGCATAAAAAGGTCTGAGACAGTCTTAACTGCTTCGATAGTGCCAAAAATTTCACCTTTTGACAACTCTTCTCCTTCAGTTTCAATTTCAATAAATACCACATCACCAAGCTCCCCCTGGGCAAAGTCTGTAACACCCACGAAAGCCTCTTCTCCTTCAATGCGGAGCCACTCATGGTCCTCAGTGTATTTTAAATTAACAGGTATGTTCATTTGATTAAAATTTAAAGTTTTCAAAGGTATTAAACGGAACTCGCATAGTTTTTATCATGATCGTTTATCCCGGTTTTAACCGGGATGCCCGTTTCATTATATTAGATTTTAAGTTTTTTCAAATTTACTATTTTTAAATTATTAATATTGCATAAACATAATTATAACTCTTCAATAATGAAATTAATTAAAGTTGAAAAGTTAAAGGATCTTGAACAGGCAGCTAAAAAGCTGATTGATTATTTTTCTGATCAGAAGATTTTTGCATTTTATGGTAAGATGGGTGTAGGGAAGACTGCTTTTATTCAGGCAATATGCAGGTATCTCGGATCAGCAGACAATATTACAAGTCCGACATTTGCCCTGATCAATGAATATTTTGATGCAAACCATCAACCAATATATCACATGGATTTTTATAGGATCAAAAACTTAGAAGAGGTTTTTGATTTGGGTTATGAAGATTACTTTTATAGTGGAAATTATTGTTTAATTGAGTGGCCGGAAAAGATTGAGCCACTTCTTCCGGGACGCTTTGTGGAGGTAAGAATTGAGTTAGGGGCAGGAGGGGAAAGGTATATCTCTTTTCAGATTTTGTAAATTATTATTTAGAACGTAACTTGTGATTCTATTTTAAAATATTTCCTGATATGACAAATAGCCATGAATCAAAAGAGAATATGTCTGTATCGAAGACTATGCTTATGCCAAAAGAGGAGATGCTGGAGATTCAAAATAAAGGTCAAAGAATGAAAATTGGCATCCCTTCAGATTTTTCAAAGATTGAGTTCAGGGTACCTTTAACACCGCAGGCCGTTGATATACTTACATCATATGGGCATGAAATATATATGGAGGAAGGGGCAGGTAAGCTGGCAAGATACAGTGATGTGGAGTACAGGGAAGCAGGGGCAAGAATTGTTGCAAAAAAAGAGGAGGTATTTCAATGTGATATTATTTTGCGGGTAGCTCCCTTTGCCGGAGATGAGATTGAGTTACTGAAGGGCAATCAGACAATTATCTCCAGTATGCAGATTCAGGCACATTGCAAGGAAACTATCAGTGAATTGATGCAAAAGAAGCTTACCACGATTGCTTTTGAAAATATTGAAAATGAAAAGGGTTTTGCTCCTTTCCTTCATCAAATGAGCCAGATTGCAGGTGTAACATCCATAACAATTGCAAGTGAATATCTAAGTAATGCTCATAATGGGAAAGGTGTGCTTTTTGGAGAAGTTACCGGGATTACTCCTGCCGAATTGGTTATTATCGGTACCAGCCCTGCTGCAGAATATGCTGCAAGGGCAGCATTGGGACTTGGAATCTTAGTGAGGGTTTTTGATACATCCGTGTATGAGCTGAGTCTTTTGGGGGATAAGCTTGGAAGTAAAATATTTACATCTGTCTTTTATCCGAAGGTGCTTCGTAAAGCGCTTTTTTCAGCTGATGCTGTTATTGGAGCATTGCAGTTCAATACCACACCCAAGTTCAGAGTTTCTGAAGATCTTGTGAAAAAGATGAAAGAAGGATCAGTAATTATAGACCTGAATGCCAGCCAGGGCGGTTGTTTTGAAACAACACACTGCACTGATTTAAATAATCCGACATATGTAAAATATGGAGTGGTGCACTATTGTGTTCCAAATATCCAGTCAATTGTAGCACGGACAGCATCTATATCATTGAGTAATATTTTAATGCCAATATTATTGGCTATCGGGGATAATGGCGGGGTTGATAATTATATAAAGAGTGCAAAAGGTTTTCGGAAAGGGGTATATATTTATCATGGTATTCTTACCAATCAGGATGTGGGGAACCTTTTTAATATTCCCGTTAAAGATATAGATTTGCTTCTTGCAGTGTTATAATCTTTTGAATGGTTAATTTAATGCTTTACCTGTCAGTATGGTCATGGATATTCCGGGTACTTCAATTGATTTTGCAACAGGCCCTCCCATTCCTTCCTCATCTATTTTATAATTTCCCGCGGTCATTTTAAATACCCCTTCCGGCAGTGGCACTGTTATACCGGTTTTTGTTCCGTTAAAGATAATAATTATGTGTGCCCATGGATCACCGGCAGCCTTTCCGTTTATACAATATCCTACTGTACCGGGTTTATACTCTGTACAAAAATGAATATATTTTGCTATTTTATCAGGATCACCTATTCTGAATGCAGGATGATTTTTGCGAAGTTTTATAAGCTTTTTATAATATTCAAATACTTTTCTGTGCTTTGTTTTTAGTGACCAGTCAATCTGATTTACTGAATCGGGTGATTTATAAGAGTTCCCGTGTCCGCCTTTGCTGCGGCAGAATTCCATTCCCGAATGTAAAAATGGTACACCTTGCGATGTAAGGAGTAGGGCCCCGGCCAGCATAACCATTTTTTGCAGATCTTCTTCCGAAACTTTTGGGCAGCTAAATTTAAGCTTATCCCATAAAGTGTAATTATCATGACAGGAAATATAGTTAATGGACTGCCCGGGATTTAATGCCCAGGGAGCTTTTGAAGTGTCAACATAATCGTACACTATCTGAGGGTGATAAATTGATCCTACAATGCCAAATTTGATTGCTTCTTCGCGAAAACCCAGCCCGCTGATAAATCCTTTAGCTTTTTTATTAATATAACTTCCTTGAAGTGCATCCCTGAAGTCATCATTAAAGGCTGCAATTCCAGGCAGTTTTGCAATATTTTTTTTAACTGCTCTATAATTTTCGCTCATGGGACTTTCAGCTGCAGTCCACCCTTCTCCGTAAAGTATCAATCCGGGTTTAACGGCATCAAGTTCAGAACGAATTGTTTTCATTGTTTCCAGGTCGTAAATACCCATAAGGTCGAATCTGAATCCATCGACATGGAACTCATTAACCCAATATTTTAAAGAATCGATGATAAACTTACGTACCATTGCACGTTCGGTGGCAATTTCATTTCCGCATCCTGAAGCATTGGCAAAGGTACCGTCACGCTTTTGGCGGTAAAAGTACCCGGGAACTGTTTGGTTAAATGCCGATTCTTTTGCAAAATAGGTGTGATTGTAAACTACATCCAGAATAATTCCGATACCGGCTGAGTGTAAAGAGCTGATCAGGCTTTTTAACTCTCTTATTCTGACAGTGCCATCGTATGGATTTAGTGAATATGATCCTTCGGGAGCATTGAAATGAAGCGGGTCGTATCCCCAGTTATACTTTTCAAGCGGGTTTTCTTCGTCAACAGTGTAAAAGTCGGAAACAGGGAGAAGGTGTATATGAGTGATCCCCAATTCTTTCAGATGTGATAAACCGGTCAGTGTATTTTCATTATAAAATGTTCCCTCCTCAATGAATCCTAAATATTTACCTTTGTGCTGGATTCCGGATAGAGGAGATATTGAGAAGTCGCGAATGTGGGTTTCATAAATTATTGCATCAGTAATATTTAATAATTTTGGAGGTTTATCATTTTTCCAGCCTTCCGGATCTGTTTTGACAGGATTAAAGATCATACCTCTGATGCCGTTAATTCCGACACATTTTGCATAAATATCGGGAGTTTCGTCAAGCCATTCGCCGTCGTTGATCCGGAAAGTATAAAATTTACCTTCATAATCACCTGTTAAAACTGTAGACCAGGTTCCGTCGCCACTTGACTGAAGCTGTGTTTTGTGAAAGGGTTCACCCGATTTGCCATCTTTAAAAAGACGAAATTCTACCATTTGGGCTGTTGGTGCCCAGATTTTCACTGTGGTTTTTTCGCGTGTCCAAAATAGTCCCAAATCATCTTTTTTATAGTAGGGATAAGTAGAAAAATCTATATGATTAAATTTCCAGTCTCTCATTAAAAATTAAATAAGGTTTTTCGGAGCATCACTTTTTCCGAAGCTAATTTTGAACCTTTTACGTCGTATATGACAATTTTTGTTTTCGGGAATTTTTTCAGGCTTTTATCGTGACTGTAAAACCTGTTCAGATCGATGCTAAGAGTATGTTTATCACCTTTACTAAGATACAAGGGATAAAAATTGTAGTTGCTGATCCCTTTTAATTTGAATTTTCTTGATATCCATTTATTGCTGAATATTAACAGGGGATTATCAATATCAATATCTTCGCTGCCTTTGTTTATTATAGTAAGTTCTAAAAAATCCGGATAGTATAACCGGTCTTTTTTGAGAGATATTTTTATTTTTTTTCTTTTAATAAATGG
>CAZLZJ010000014.1:0-7872 GCA_964563975.1 uncultured Prolixibacteraceae bacterium | reverse complement strand
TAAATGGAATATTATAACTTTTTTTGGTTGTGGTTTTTAATTTCGATTTCCCGGATAAAATAAAAAGAAACAGTAAAAAAATTATAAAACCTACTACCCCGATCAATTTGTAACCTTCGGGGCCTACAATATTTTTAGCTAAAACCAGTTGTAAGCTTGTAAGAAAATTTTTAATTAAAAACTCTGTGCCCATCACACTTTATTTGTTGTAAAAATAGTTGATTTTTTTAATAAAGATGCTTTTTATTTTCTACCGGAAGGAGTTTGACCGGTTCCGGGAATAGTTAAAAAAAGATTAATATTAAAAATGAAGCAGGTGTGGGCGTTAAAATATTAAATGACAGGTTTAAAATAGAAACAGGTTATATGATATTTTTGAAAATTTTGATTTTAATCAGATGAAACGAATATTTCTGTTAAAACCGGGATTTAGGAGGATAATTAAAACATATGCGGGTAAGGCTATATGATACCTTTAAAAATAATTATTTTTAATCATGTGAAAGATGATTACCGATCCTGTTTTTTTATATCTTCTTAATGGTTAAATTTACTTTTTTTGAATTTTGTTTTTATTTAAATTAAATTACCTGAAATAGCATTTAAATTAATTGTTTTAATTTTGATGATATTTTTATCTTAAGATGGTTAAGGCTAGAGAAAAAAATCTTGATAAAATAGAGAGCCCTGCAGATCTTAGAAAATTGAGCTTTTCAGACCTCCCGGGTTTATGTGATGAATTAAGGGAGTTTATCATTGATAAAGTGTCTGTAAATCCGGGTCATTTAGGTGCCAGCTTAGGTGTGGTGGAGTTAACGGTTGCCCTTCATTATGTTTTTAATACTCCTTATGATCTTTTAGTATGGGATGTCGGGCATCAGGCATACGGGCATAAAATATTAACCGGAAGACGTGATAAATTTTATACCAATCGAAAGTTCAGAGGGATCAGCGGATTTCCCAGACGCGTTGAAAGTAAATTTGATTCTTTTGGTGTAGGTCATGCTTCTACCTCAATATCTGCTGCATTAGGGATGGCGGTTGCATCTCAGCTTAAAAAAGAAAATGACAGAAAAATTGTTGCAGTTATAGGTGACGGGGCAATGACAGGAGGAATGGCTTTTGAAGCGTTGAATAATGCAGGGGCTTCTAAATCTGATCTTTTAGTTATTTTGAATGATAACAATATGGCCATTGATCCAAATGCGGGCATTATTGGGCAATATCTTATAAAGATTTCAAAATCAGAAACATATAATAAAGCAAAAAAAGATATTTGGGAAGCTCTTGGCAGGCTTGATGGTTTTGGAAAGACAACCAGGAGGTTAATACAGAAAAATCAGCATGCCTTAAAAAATATGCTTTTGTCGGGTAATAACCTGTTTGAGGCATTTGGTTTTCGTTATTTCGGACCTATCGACGGGCATGATGTAGTATATCTTGCAGGTGTCTTAAATGATCTTAAAGAGATTCCCGGCCCCAAGCTGCTTCATATAAAAACAAAGAAAGGAAAAGGTTTTATTCAGGCAGAAATTAATCAAACCAAATATCATGCCCCGGGGTTATTTGATAAAACCACCGGCAGGATATTGCCGGATGACTGTTCTTTTAACGGTATAGCAAAATTTCAGAAGGTTTTTGGAGAGACTTTGCTTGAACTGGCTGAGCAGAATGAAAAAATAGTGGGGATTACACCTGCTATGCCTACGGGTTGCTGTATGAATCTGATGATAGAAAAGATGCCTCACCGGACATTTGATGTTGGGATTGCAGAACAGCATGCGGTAACCTTTGCTGCCGGATTGGCAACTCAGGGGCTGATACCATTTTGCAATATCTATTCCAGTTTTATGCAGAGGGCTTATGATCAGGTGATTCATGATGTAGCAATTCAAAATTTACATGTGGTATTTTGTCTCGACAGGGGTGGATTGGTAGGAGAGGACGGCCCTACCCATCATGGTGTGTTTGACATAGCCTATATGAGAAATATTCCCAATATGATAGTGTCTGCTCCCATGGATGAGGAGGAGTTAAGAAATATGATGTACACAGCTCAGCTGGAAGAGATTAATTCTCCTTTTTCTATCAGATATCCAAAGGGATGTGGTATTACTGCTGATTGGAAAAAACCTTTTGTTAAATTAGAAATAGGTAAAGGGAGACAACTCTCGGAAGGCAGTGATGTGGCTATTCTGACAATCGGCAAATCAGGAATTTTAGCTTGCCGGGCAATTGAACTGATTAATGATATGAATATTTCTGCAGCACATTATGATATGAGATTTATTAAACCTCTTGACCACGAGCTTCTAAAAGAGATATTTGGTAAATTTAAATATATTATTACCGTTGAGGATGGAGTAATTCAGGGCGGTTTTGGAAGTGCCGTACTTGAATTTATGGGTGAATTAGGGATTTCTGTAAAAATAAAAATATTGGGCATACCCGACAGATTTATTGAACATGGCAGCCAGGATGATCTTTACAGGGAGTGCGGTATTGATGCCGAAGGCATTGTAAAGGCAGTTACAGATATTCTTGGGAGATAATATTTTATTTATTTTTTCGTTCTCATTGAACAAAATTTAAAGATCTTAATTTGGATATTTATCGTAAAAGAAAACAGGGAAAGATTCTTTTGCTGTTTGTAGCTGTGCTTATCGGGGTTGCTTCTTTACTATATACCAATTGGCTTACCGAGAAGATGGCTATTGAGGAGAGTAAGAAAGTTGAATTGTGGGCAGAAGCTACAAAACGTCTGGCTGAATCAGGAATTCAGAATAGTGGACAGGAGAATATGGAAGAGCTTAATACATCTTACCTTTCGCTGATCCAATCAATTCTTGAGCAAAACTCAACTATTCCGGTTTTGATAGTTGAACCCGACGGATCATTTAATTCAGATGCAAATATTAATTATAGCAGCCACAGGAAAGAGTTAGTACTGAGAAAAGAGCTTTTTAAGATGAAGGAGCATTCTGAGCCAATTCGCATTGATCTGTCAGAAGATAATTATTTGCTATTATATTACCGGGAATCCAATTTATTACGTAATTTACGATATTACCCCGGTATACAGTTGTTTGTGATTTTTGTGTTCATTGTGGCTGCATATTCAGCTTTTAGCGCAACTCAAAGAGCTGAACAAAATCAGGTATGGGTAGGGATGGCTAAAGAAACAGCACATCAGTTAGGTACACCTATTTCGTCGCTTATGGCGTGGATTGAAATTTTGAAATTGCAGGATATTGATTTAAATCTTGTTGAAAAATTTGAAAAAGATACCCAAAGGCTTGAAAAGATTACTGAACGTTTTTCCAAAATAGGTTCCAGGCCGGAACTGGTACCTGCAAATATTGTTGAGGTTTTGCTCTCTACGCTGAATTATCTTGAAACACGCTCTTCAGAAGGAGTAAAATTCATAACAGATTTCAATGGATACTCTCAATTAAAGGTACCTCTTAATGCAGCTCTTTTTTCATGGGTTATTGAAAATTTATGCAAAAATGCTATAGATGCAATTCAAAATGACGGAACAATAATTGTCAAACTTATAGAAAAAGATAATAATGTTCTGATTGATATTATCGATACCGGAAAGGGGATTGGTAAATCCCAGTTTAAAATCGTTTTTAATCCGGGATATTCTACCAAAAAGAGGGGATGGGGATTAGGCCTTTCTCTTGCTAAACGGATAATTGAGAATTATCATAAAGGAAAGATTTTTGTAAGAAGTTCGGAGATTGGCAAAGGCACGACTTTTAGAATTGTTTTGAAAAAATAGTGGTGATACTGTTCTTGATTAAAACGGGGTCCCGGAGAAAATAGTATTTTAGAAAAGTCTTTCTACATTTAAAATTTTTATTGCAAAAAAATGAAAGAAAAATTTGATATTAAAGCTAAGATATTTACAGATTTTAGCACATTTGAACCCTTATTGAAGAGGTGGAAAACAGAAAAGGAGACAATAGTTTTTACCAATGGTTGTTTTGACCTTATACATTTGGGTCATGTAGATTCATTACTTAAAGCAGCAAATCTTGGAACAAAATTAATTGTAGGTTTAAATTCTGATGAATCTGTCAGATTGCTGAAAGGTAAAGGAAGACCAATTTTGAATATTGAGGCACGCACAACAATGTTAGCAGCATTTGTTTTTGTTGATGCTGTCATTGTGTTTTCAGAAGAGACGCCGGCCGGGCTGATAGCAAAAATTCTTCCTGACCTGTTAGTTAAGGGTAATGAGTATGCTTTGAATGAGGTTGTCGGATACGATATTGTCATTAAAAATGGTGGTCAGGTGAAAACCCTTGAGTTTGTTCCGGGAGTCTCTACCACAAAAATAATTGAAAAAATTAAAAGCCTGCATTAATGCCCCGTACAAAAACTATTTATATTTGTCGTAATTGTGGCGCACAATCTTTAAAATGGTTAGGAAGATGCCCATCGTGTGATGGGTGGAATACTTTTGAAGAAGAGGTAATTGTAAAGAGAAAAAAATCGGGTGAAAACCGGCTAAAGAATAAGTCAGTATATCCCCGGACTCTTGAACAGATTAATGCCGAAAAATTTACCGGAAGGTTATTATTCGGGATAAATGAATTTGATCGTGTGCTGGGCGGCGGAATGGTTCCGGGATCAGTTGTTTTACTTGGCGGTGAACCGGGTATTGGAAAATCAACATTAGCATTACAGGTAGCATTAAACCTTAAAAAGAAAAAGGTTTTATATGTATCAGGAGAGGAGAGCCTGCAACAGATAAAATTACGAGCCGACAGATTGGGGGTAAAAAAGAGCAGTTGCTTATTTATGTGTGAAACCTCGCTGGAATTATTAATAGCCGGGGCCGAGGATATTAAACCGGATCTTTTGATAGTTGATTCGGTTCAGACTGTATCAGCAGAAATGGTTGAGTCGTCACCCGGGTCAGTTACACAGGTACGGGAGTGTACTTCTGTTTTAATTGATTTTGCAAAAAGGAGTAACACAGCTGTTATTTTGATCGGACATATTAATAAAGAGGGTAATCTTGCAGGGCCGAAAGTACTTGAACATATGGTAGATTCTGTATTGCAATTTGAAGGTGATTCAAATTATATGTACAGAATATTGCGGGCAAATAAGAATAGGTTCGGTTCAACCAATGAGCTGGGAATTTTTGAGATGAGGAGTGAAGGCTTAAAGGAAATAGCAAATCCGTCAGAGCAGCTGCTGCCATCCGGGAATAATTCTGTGAGTGGAACTGCAGTAGCAGCTGCAATGCAGGGGATCAGGCCATTTTTGATAGAAATACAGGCACTGGCCAGCACAGCTGCATATGGAACCCCGCAACGATCATCAACAGGATTTGATTTGAGAAGACTCAATATGCTTCTTGCAGTACTTGAAAAAAGGGCAGGTTTCAGATTGCTTGCCAAAGACGTTTTTATTAATGTGGCAGGAGGATTAAAAATAAATGATCCTGCTACTGACTTAGCTGTTATCTGTTCTATTCTTTCATCAAATATTGACATTGCCACTGATCATAAAACCTGTTTTGCCGGGGAGGTGGGACTAACCGGTGAAATAAGAGCTGTCAGCCGTATTGAACAACGTATATCTGAGGCTTCCAGATTAGGATTTGATAAAATAGTTATACCAAAACTGAATAAGGGTTTTGATATTTCCAAATTTAATATTAAAATTGAAAAAGCAGGTCTGGTAGAAGAGGTTGTAAAACTCATTTTTGGAAAATCGGGATTATAATTATTAAAAAATGCAAAAGCTTTTTTATTTTCCTTTGTTGGCATGGTTTTTTATATGCTTGTCGTGCGGTAAGTCTGTAATTGAGAAACCCGATAACCTGATCAGCGAAGAGAAAATGATTGATTTGCTTACAGATATTCATCTTGCAGAAGCTACCTATATAAGCAGGCATCATCAGGACAGTTTGTTGAAAAAGAGCAAATCAGCTGATTTTTATTATTCTATCCTGAAAAATCATCAGACTGCAGATACAACATTTGAAAAATCTTATATTTTTTACCTTAGCAGGCCCAGAAAGTTTGAAAAAATGTACAGACAGGTAATGAACAATCTTAATGAGATGGAACAGAAGTTTTCAGGGAGGGAAAAGGAGTTGATAGATCTAAATCTTAATAAGTAATAGTTTGAGAAAAATTTCGGCGGCCTATATTTTTCCCGGGAATGGCTCCCCTTTGAAAAATGGAATTTTACAATGTGAAGATGACGGAACAATTATTAGTTTAACAGACACCAATGGCATACTTCGGGAGGAACAGGGCCTTGAATATTATAATGGAATTATCACTCCCGGTTTTGTAAATTGTCATTGTCATCTTGAATTATCCTTTATGAAAGGGAAGATAGCTGAAAAAACAGGGATAGGAAATTTTATTGGAGAGATAAACAGATTACGTACAAGCCAGTCTGATAACAGTGAAAAATTTATTGAAAATGCTGTTTCCGAACTTTTTTCTTCCGGCACTGTGGTTGTTGGTGATATATCAAATTCTTTACAAACACTTGAGGAAAAAAAAAGAGGAAGGTTATTTTATCACACTTTTATTGAAATATACGGATTTTTATCTTCACAAGCTGATAAGGCATTTGAGCTTGCATGCTTTAAGGAAAGAACTTTTCGTGAAAACGGACTTCGCACATCTGTGGTTCCGCACTCTCCATATTCGGTGTCTGAACCACTTTTTAAAAAGATTGCAAATAAGGCTTATAATGAATCTTCCATTCTTTCTATTCATAATCAGGAAAGTAAAGCTGAAGAGCAGTTTTTTTGTTATGGTACAGGCCCCATAGCAGATCATATGAAGAATAATCTGAACCTGGATATTTCGGGATGGGTACCTTCAGGAAACAGCTCTTTGCATACGACAATAAAATATTTACCTGATAAAAATCCGCTTTTACTGGTTCATAATACTTATATGTCAAAAGAGGATATTGAATTGATTAAAAATAAAAGAACCTCTGAAAAAGTTTTTTTTGTACTATGTCCGAATTCTAATCTTTATATTGAAGGTCAACTTCCTCCCTTACCTTTATTTATTAAAGAAAAGCTTAATATCTGTTTAGGTACCGACAGCCTGGCATCTAATCACCGGCTTTCTGTTTTTGCTGAAATGGTTACTCTTCAGGTCAATTTTCCGGAAATAACTCTTGAGGAATTGATTCAGTGGGCATCTTTCAATGGTGCACGAGCATTGCAGGTTGATAATTTTTCAGGAAGCTTTCAATCAGGCAAAAAGCCGGGCGTCAATCTAATAACAAGCGTAGACCTGCTTAATATGAAGCTGACCGGGAAAAGTAAAATCAGAAGGTTAATTTAGTTTCAATTATAATTTGGGCAGGAAAAATCCTCAATTAATTTTTTGATACCGGATTTTTTTACTATTCTGCACGATACCATTCTGAACTTCTTCCCAGCAACCTGATGCCTGCTACAAAGCCTTTCAGCTTTAGCAGGTCGTCACTTTGGAGCCATGCATAACAGTCATAGGTATTTCCGGATTCCGGGTCATAAATTTTTCCGTTTTTCCACTCTTTTTTCTTTTCATCAAATTCAAAATTGTGCAGAATTTGTAATCCCACCAATGAGCGATTGCGAAGCGACACATCAGGATTTTTATCATCTTTGGGAGGTTGCCCGTTTTTATATTTTTCGGGGCTCATAAATATAATTGTCCCGATATATTTTTCATTCTTTTTTTCAATCTGGATTTTGGATGTTCTTTTATCGTTCCACCAGGTTCCGGCGATCTTATCAGCTTGCTGGGCAATACCGGTAAATGTAAATAAGCAGAGAAAAATCAGAAGGACTTGTTTTTTCATTCGAATATAATTTAATTAAATATT
>CAZLZJ010000013.1:10817-44762 GCA_964563975.1 uncultured Prolixibacteraceae bacterium | reverse complement strand
GAAATTCCCATAAACGGATTATTCATATTTTTTTCATGTTCCAAACTGCACACCCCTGTATAACCAACTTTCCTCAGCATTTTAACAAATGCGGGAATATCGATAATACCACGTCCTATTTCAACAGAATAACCAAGTTTTGTATTTCCTGTAACATCTTTAATATGAATATCAAAAACTCGTGAATGATATCTTTTGAGATCATTAACCGGATCTTTTCCATTCCTGGTATTATGTCCAATATCAAGACACATTCCAATTCGCGGATCCAAATTTTTTACATTATTCCACACATCATCCGCATCCGGGAAAAGCTCTATATCGGGGCCATGCAAATGAATTGCATAATTAAAGCCATACTCTTTTACCTTTTTATCCACATAAGGTAAAAGTTCATAAGTTGGAACACCTACAACAAGCTTGACTCCTACACGTTTAGCATACTCGAAAGCCCTGTCTGTTTCCGCTTCGGTTTTCATATATATCGGACCAACTGCATACCCTGTTACGCCTTTGGAAGCAAGCTTAGCATGAAAATCAGCTATCTCCTTATCTGTACTATTTAGCGGTAAATGAAAATCTTTGATACATAAATAGTGAACATCTGCACTTTGCATAGTCTCAAGTGTTTTATCAAGATCAAACTTAGCAAAGGTATATCCGGCCATTCCTAACTTAAAAGATTCTCCGGTTTCGGGAGGAGGTTGCTCTCCCGGGCGTTCTTGATTTTGAGCATTAATAATAAAAGGAATAAATGCAATAGCCAAAATAATATAAGTTAAACGTTTCATATAAAAAGATTTAAATTCAATTACTAATTTTTCTAATTTTTGGGATTGCAATATATTAGATTTTTTTATATAAAAGATGAAAAAATATAGAATTGCTCAATCCCGGCAATGGTAAATAAAGTTTGCTGAATAGTTTTAATATCGGCCGGTTATTAATTCGTTAATCATAAGTTAACCGGTAACTTTTTATTAATATTAACGTAATAGAAAATTAAACAGCTATATTCACCCTAAAATAAGTTTTGCTGATTTTTATCTGCTTTTTTGGTAAAATTGAACAAGCAAAATGAAAAAATAATAATTATTTTGCAATTTGTAAAGAATTTATTATAATTGCACCGAATTTCAAGACATTCTCGTCTCCACTTCATTTTTCAAAAATTTTACCAAAAAGGTTTAAATCATAATTAGATTTTATCATACAATGTACGACATTTTAGAATTGAACAAAAAACTCGTTCCTGAACTGCGTGATATCGCAAAGGAACTAAAAATCAAGCGTGTAGAATCATTCAAGAAACAAGATCTTATATATAAAATTCTTGACACACAAGCTATACAGGAAGCTGAAATAAAAGGAAAAGAGTCAACTGCCAAGAGCAATGTTGAAAAAAACAAAGAGGAGCGCTCTCTTAAGAGTTTTTTAAGAAAAAAACCTAAAAGCAAGGAGCCGGAACAAAAAGAAGAGCCAAAAAATATTGAAAAAAAGTCCAGAAGAGAGCGGATAGAAAGTCCGGTAAAACATGAACGGATTGACGTTAATTTGCCGAAAACTGAAACAAAAAAAGTAATCGGGCAATCAAGGCAAGAACAGATTAAAGCAATTATTCAGGGATTCAACCTGGAGAAATCAAAAAACCAGGAACAGGAAGAAGCCAAGGCCCCACCAACTGAAAAAGTACGCAAAGAAGAGATAAAAAAAGAATTTAAAGCATCAAAAAGTATAAAAAAAGTAAAGCTCCCTGAAATTGAAACCGGCGTTGACAGCCCTGAAGAAACTGGAGAGGTTGAACTCCAACCAAAAGAGGCAGTAAAAGGATCAGAAAAGCCAAGGTTGCAAAAAAACATTCAGCATGAGCAAAACGGAACTCAGCAAAAACATCAGCAGACCGGCAACAGCAAATATTTTGAATTTGACGGGATTATAACCAATACAGGTGTTTTGGAGATTCTTCAAGACGGTTACGGATTCTTAAGGTCATCTGACTTTAACTATCTTAATTCTCCTGACGACGTATATATATCTCAATCACAAATTAAACTTTTCGGGTTAAAAACCGGAGATACCATAACCGGAACAATACGGCCGCCAAAAGAGGGAGAGAAATACTTTCCGTTAATAAAAGTTTTAGAAATTAATGGAAGATCGCCGGAATTTATCCGCGACAGAGTTCCTTTTGATCACCTCACTCCTCTTTTCCCTGATAAAAAATTTGAACTCACCAATAATGGCCACGACAATTTATCTACCAGGATAGTTGATATGTTTACCCCCATTGGTAAAGGCCAGCGCGGACTGATTGTTGCACAACCTAAAACCGGGAAAACAGTATTGTTGAAGGAGGTCGCCAATGCTATTGCCGCAAATCATCCGGAAGTATATATGATAGTTTTGCTTATTGACGAAAGGCCTGAGGAGGTTACTGATATGGCTCGAAGTGTAGATGCAGAAGTTATTGCTTCCACATTCGATGAACCTGCGGAAAAACATGTTAAAGTGGCAAACATTGTGCTGGAAAAAGCAAAAAGGCTTGTTGAATGCGGGCATGATGTTGTTATTCTGCTCGACTCCATTACCCGTTTGGCAAGAGCATATAATACAGTGCAGCCTGCCTCAGGAAAAGTGTTATCAGGAGGAGTGGATGCCAATGCACTGCACCGGCCTAAAAGATTTTTTGGAGCTGCAAGAAATATTGAAGAGGGCGGTTCTCTTACTATCCTTGCCACTGCTCTGACAGAGACCGGATCAAAAATGGATGACGTAATCTTTGAAGAGTTTAAAGGTACAGGAAATATGGAACTGCAACTCGACAGGAAACTTTCAAATAAAAGAATTTTTCCATCTGTTGATATTCCTGCTTCAAGTACCAGGCGTGAAGATCTTCTAGTTCCCAAAGAGATACTTGATAAGCTGTGGATTCTCAGAAACTATCTCAGCGACATGAATTCAATTGAAGCAATGGAATTTATGAAAACCAGACTGATGAGGTCTAACTCAATAGTGGAATTTCTGACTTCAATGAATGATGGATAGTGATGCAATTTATTTTTACTAATTATAAATTACAAAATAGCATCATTTCTGATATCTACACATTACAACATACCTGAAAAACTGCTATTTTTGCCTAAAAATATTAAAATTTGGAATTTTTCAGGCAAATACATAATATATTAATAGAGAGTACCCACCCAACACTTAAACGGGAGTTGACAAATATTATTAATTGGGATGAAAGATTGATTTGCATTAAAGGATTCAGGGGAGTGGGTAAAACCACTTTCCTCCTTGACTATATTAAAGAGAGGTATTCAGACGATAAATCTGCTTTATATATAAATCTCAATAATTTTTACTTTACTGAACGAACCTTAGTATCCTTTGCAGATGAATTTGTCAAACGAGGAGGAAAAGTGCTCTTTTTAGATCAAATTCAAAAATATGCAGACTGGTCAAAAGGACTTTGCAGGTGCTATGACAGTATCCCCGAGTTAAAGATTGTTTTTACCTCTTCACCTTTACTGCAGGTAGATAAGAACAATTCCGATTTATACGGGAAGGTAAAGTCTTATTATTTAGAAGGATTGTCATTTCGTGAATACCTGAATTATGCTACAGGTAACGAATTTGAAATTTACTCATTTGAAGAGATATTAAATAACCATGTTACCATTGCCGGCAATATTGTATCAAGAGTAAGACCGTTAGCATATTTCAATGATTATATTAAAAATGGAATTTTTCCCTATTTTATCGACAATCCCAATTTTTACGATAATACTTTATTAAAGAATATTAATCTTGCTTTAGAGATAGATCTCCCCTATATCAGTCAAATAGAGATTAAGTACCTGGCAAAACTCAGAAAGCTGCTGCATATCATAGCATGCAATACTCCTTTTTCACCTAATATAAGTAAATTAGCAGCCTCTGTTGAAACATCAAGGGCAACGGTTATAAATTACCTGAGGTATTTAAAAAATGCTAAATTAATTCAGCTGCTTTATGTCAGCGGAGATGAAAGCGAATTAAAAAAACCTGACATAATTTATATGCATGATACAAATATATTATATGCTATTGCTCCCGATAACGCCAATATATCAAACCTGCAAAAAACATTTTTTTATAATCAGTTAAGCTGTAAGCTCTCTGTAAAAAGCTCAACTAAAGGTGATTTTTTAATTAATGACCGCTATCATTTTATTATTAACGGACAAAAGGAAAATTCGGGAAAAGAGCTTTTTACGGCTGAAGATATGATTGAAATTGGAAATGACAAAAAGATACCTTTGTGGCTTTTGGGATTTTTATATTAAATATACAGAAAAATTATTGTTAGAATAAACTGAAAATACGATGACAAAACAAAAAAAATTTATTACATGTGACGGCAATTATGCTGCATCTTACATGAGTTACATGTTTAGTGAAGTGGCATGTATCTATCCAATCACTCCATCTTCAACTATGGCCGAATATGTTGATGAGTGGGCTGCTTTTGGAAAGAAAAATATGTTTGGACGGCCGGTAAGACTGGCTGAAATGCAAAGCGAAGGAGGTGCCGCCGGAGCTGTTCATGGTGCCCTTCAGGCAGGTGTCCTGGCAACTACTTATACAGCATCGCAGGGACTTTTGTTAATGATCCCCAACATGTATAAGATGGTAGGTGAATTATTGCCTGCTGTTTTCCATGTCAGTGCCCGTGCGCTGGCAGGACATGCCCTTTCGATTTTTGGCGATCATGGCGACATCTATGCTGCACGTCAAACAGGATTTGCAATGCTGGCTGCCGGGTCGGTACAGGAAGAGATGGACCTTGCCGGTATTGCACATCTGGCTGCTATTAAATCCAGAATTCCGTTCATTGCTTTCTTCGATGGCTTCCGTACTTCACATGAGGTACAAAAAGTTGAAGCAATCCGGATGGAAGATATAATTCCATTAGTTGACCAAAAATCATTACAGGAATTTCGTGAACGGGCTCTTAACCCTGAAAATCCTGTTACCCGCGGAACGGCACAAAACCCCGATATATTCTTTCAGGCAAAAGAGTCAGCTAATAAATTTTTTGATGCTGTTCCCGACATTGTTGCAGAGTATATGAAAGAGATCAGCAAAATTACAGGAAGGGAGTACCGTCCATTTAGCTATTATGGTGCGCCCGATGCTGAAAATATAATAGTTGCAATGGGATCGGCTACAGAAACTATTCGTGAAACAATCGATTATCTGACAGCCCGCGGCCAAAAAGTGGGGTTAGTGGCAGTACATCTTTACAGACCTTTCTCTATTGAATACTTTTTACAGGCTATGCCGGAAAGTGTAAAACGCATTGCGGTACTCGACAGGGCTAAAGAGCCCGGTGCAAATGGGGAACCTCTTTACCTTGATGTAAAAAATGTATTTTACGGCAGGAAAAACGCTCCTGAAATAGTTGGCGGCCGGTATGGATTGGGGTCAAAAGATACTACTCCTGCACAGATTCTTTCAGTTTACGAAAATATGGGAATGAAAGAGATGAAAAATGATTTCACTATAGGAATTGTTGATGACATTACTTTCAAATCATTACCTGTCAAACCTGAAATTGACATGACTCCCACAGGAACCTACCAGGCAAAATTTTACGGATTGGGTTCAGATGGTACTGTTGGTGCAAATAAAAACTCAATAAAAATAATCGGCGATGCAACCGATAAATTTTGTCAGGGTTATTTTCAGTATGACTCAAAAAAATCGGGAGGTTTTACCTGTTCACATCTTAGATTCGGAGACAAACCTATCAGATCAACTTACCTTGTAACGACACCCGACTTTGTAGCATGTCATGTTCCTGCATATATCAATATGTACAATATATTGAAAGGCTTAAAAAAAGGAGGATCATTCCTTTTGAACTCTATCTGGGATGCAACAGAAACATTAAAAAATCTTCCTGACAGTATGAAAAAGTACCTTGCAGAAAATGATATCAACTTTTATATAATCAATGGTACAAAACTTGGAGAGGAGATAGGTTTAGGTACCCGTACAAATACAATAATGCAATCTGCTTTCTTTAAAATCACTGAAGTCATTCCTTACGACATGGCTGTTGAAGAGATGAAAAAAGCAATAGTAAAAACCTATGGCAGAAAAGGAGAACAGGTTGTAAATATGAACTTTGCAGCAGTGGAGGCCGGTGGTAAATTTGTGGAAAAAGTTGAAATACCATCTGAATGGAAAGATCTCCCGGCTGATTCTGCTGAAGTGGAAGCAGATTCAGACCGCCCTGAATTTATCACTAAAGTGGTAGATGTAATAAACGCTCAAAATGGCGACGACCTGCCAACGTCAACTTTTATTGGTATAGAAGACGGTACATTCCCGGCAGGCACTGCAGCCTATGAGAAAAGAGGAATTGCGGTAAATGTGCCTGAATGGATCCCCGAAAATTGTATACAGTGTAACCAATGCGCATATATCTGTCCTCATGCTGCAATAAGACCTTTCTTGCTAACCGAAGAAGAGGTTAAAGCAGCCCCTGAAGGAACAGAAACAAAAGTTGCCATTCCTTCAAAAATGTTTGGAGGACTCCATTACAGGATACAGGTTAGTATTTTAGACTGTACCGGATGCGACAACTGTATAGATGTTTGTCCGTCGAAAAATAAATCATTGGTAATGAAGCCACTTGGTTCTCAACATGATGAAATTGAAAGATGGGACTATATGGTTAATAAAGTCTCTCTAAAAGAAAATGTAGTAGACAGGCATAAATCTGTTAAGAACTCACAGTTTGCACAACCGCTTTTTGAATTTTCAGGTGCCTGTGCAGGGTGTGGTGAAACACCCTACATTAAATTGATCACCCAACTATTTGGCGAAAGAATGATGGTTGCCAATGCTACCGGCTGCTCATCAATTTTTGGAGGTTCAGCTCCTTCTACTCCTTATTGTAAAAACTCAATATCAGGACATGGGCCTGCATGGGCAAACTCTCTATTCGAAGATAATGCAGAATATGGATTTGGCTTTTCAGAAGGTGTTAATGCACAGAGAACCCGTTTGGCCAATATAATGAGTGATATTTTAAAAAATGGTATAAGTAACGCTGAAAAAGAGGCATTTGAAGAGTGGCTGGAAAATAAGGATAGTGGCGAGGGGTCCGTTACAGCATCAAAAAAAGTATTAGCAGCTATTGATGGAAATAATAACGGGTATGCAAAAGAGATTTTCAGCCTGAAACAGTATCTTGTTAAAAAATCTATTTGGATATTCGGTGGCGACGGATGGGCTTATGATATAGGATTTGGCGGACTTGACCACGTTATGGCCAGCGGGGAAGATGTAAATGTTCTGGTTCTTGACACAGAAGTATACTCAAATACGGGGGGGCAATCATCTAAGTCTACTCCTGTCGGAGCTGTAGCTAAGTTTGCTGCATCAGGTAAAAAAATTCGTAAAAAAGATCTTGGTGCAATGATCATGACCTACGGATACGTTTATGTTGCCCAGGTAGCAATGGGTTCAAGCCAAAACCAATATTTAAAAGCATTGAAAGAAGCTGAAGCATATCCCGGTCCTTCAATGATAATTGCATATGCCCCATGTATTAACCATGGACTGAGAGCAAGCATGGGAAGGACACAGGCAGAAGAGAAAAAAGCTGTTGAATCAGGATATTGGACACTATTCCGTTATAACCCTTTACTTGAAAAAGAGGGTAAAAATCCATTCCAGCTTGATTCAAAAGAGCCTGACTGGAGCAAATTTCAGGATTTTCTTAATGGTGAAGTAAGATACACATCTCTTAAAAAATCATTCCCCGCAGAGGCTGATCGTCTTTTTGCAGCTGCAGAGGAAAATGCAAAATGGAGGTATAACTCTTACCTAAGGCTGGCATCAATGAATTTTGCATCTTCGGATGAATAATTCGAATGATATATTTTAACCTCAAGGGTATTAATACCCTTGGGGTTTTGTTTACTCAAGATTTTTTGCTTTATCCCAAATTTTATCCATTTCGTCAAGCGACATATCCTTAAGGCTTTTTCCTTTTGCCAAAGTTTTACTTTCAAGAAAATTAAAACGACTGATAAATTTCAGATTTGTTCTTTCTAATGCGGACTCCGGATCAACACCGTATAGCCGGGCAGCATTTACAATGGAAAAAAGCAAATCTCCAAACTCACTTTCTATACTTTCACTATCTTTTTTATCTATTGCCATACTCAATTCAGTGATCTCCTCTTTCACTTTTTCCCAGACCTGTTCCTTTGCCTCCCAATCAAATCCAACGCCTCTTGCTTTTTCCTGAATACGATTTGCTTTGACTAATGCTGGCATATCAGCAGGAACGCCTTCAAGAACTCTTTTATTTCCACCCTTTTCTTTAAGTTTCAGGTACTCCCAATTTTCTTCAACCCGGCGTGGTGAATCATTTACATCTGTGTCACCAAATACATGAGGATGACGATAAATCAATTTTTTATTGATTCCCTCCAAAACATCGCCAATATTAAAAACACCTGACTCTGAACCTATTTTAGCATAAAAAACTATATGCAACATCAAATCACCCAGCTCTTTTTTAATTTCCTCAAGGTCGTTCTTCAGAATTGCATCACCCAGCTCATATGTCTCTTCTATTGTAAGTTTCCTAAGAGACTCAAAGGTTTGTTCCCTGTCCCAGGGACACTTTTCCCTTAACTCATCCATAATCTCAAGCAACTCCCTGAAAGCATCAATATTTTTTTGCATTTGAATAATATTTTTAAATTCACAAAATTAACCATTTTAAAAAACTTAATTCCTCATTTGTCAACAGACTTAAGTAAATACTTTTAATCAAATATTTTGTAATTTTGAGCTGAAAATATATTTAAATAATTTAATTGGAGAAACAAATTAATTTAGAGGGCATAGATCCTCTGGAATTTTTCGGGGTCAACAATTCAAAAATAGACCTTATAAAAGAATTGTATCCCAACCTTAAAATAACCGCTCGTGGCAGCACGCTTTATATTCTGGGTGAGGAGAATAAAATTAAAAGTTTTGAAAAAAAATTAGCGCTGATTCTTGATCACTATTTCCGGTTCAATATACTCACAAATGAGACAATTCATCAGGTTTTTTCCGGTGAATCGATCTTATGTGAAGAAAGTGATAAAACTGACAACGACATTATAGTGTTTGGAAATAGCGGAAAACCGATCAGAGCAAGAACGCCAAACCAGAGACTTCTGGCAAAAGCAGTTATAAAAAATGATATGATTTTTGCTATTGGGCCTGCCGGCACCGGAAAAACATATACTGCAATTGCACTTGCTGTTCAGGCATTAAAAAACAGAGAAATAAAACGAATCATTCTCAGTCGTCCGGCTGTTGAAGCGGGTGAAAACTTAGGATTTTTGCCCGGCGACCTGAAAGAAAAAATTGATCCGTACCTGCAACCTCTTTATGATGCTCTTCAGGATATGATACCTCCCCGCAAATTAGAAGATTTTTTAAGAGACGGGATTATTCAAATAGCTCCCTTAGCGTTTATGCGAGGAAGAACCCTAAGTAACGCATTTGTTATTCTTGATGAAGCACAAAACACAACAATAAACCAATTAAAAATGTTTCTTACAAGAATGGGGTTAAATACCAAGTTTATAATTACAGGCGACATAACACAGATAGACCTGCCCAGGCCGGGTAACTCGGGACTTCTTTTCGCACTTAAATTACTAAACAATATTAATTCTGTATCTGTTATCAGATTTAACAAGAATGACATTGTTCGTCACAGATTGGTAAGGGATATTGTAGAAGCATATGAAAAGTACTATGCTGAAAAGTTAAATAAAGAGGATAAAAATGAGTCTGGCACTGATTAAAACAAATTTCCATTTTCCCGGTCAAAAGGGAGTTTATCATGGTAAAGTGCGTGATGTATATAATATCGGTAATAACCTTCTTATAATGATAGTAACCGATAGAATATCTGCATTTGATGTAGTGCTTCCCAAAGGGATACCATATAAAGGCCAGGTTTTAAATCAGATAGCAGACAAATTTCTGGATGCTACTTCTGATATAGTCCCAAACTGGAAAATTGCATCGCCCGATCCCAATGTTATGGCAGGATTAATTTGCGATCCGATAAAAGTGGAGATGGTTATTAGGGGGTATCTTTCCGGGCATGCCTGGCGTCAGTATAAAAAAGGAAAAAGATCGTTGTGCGGTAATAAACTGCCGGATGGCATGATTGAAAATCAAAAATTTCCGGAGCCAATAATCACTCCTACCACTAAAGCAGATAAAGGCCATGATGAAGATATTTCAATAGATGAGATACTTAAAAAAAATCTGATCAGTAAAGAGGATTTTGAATTGGTTGAAGATTATACTAAAAAACTTTTTAAAAGGGGAACAGAAATAGCTGAAGAAAAAGGACTTATCATGGTCGATACAAAATATGAGTTTGGAAAAAGAGATGGCATAATTTACCTTATTGATGAGATTCATACACCAGACTCTACCAGATACTTTTATGCTGATGAATATAATAAGCGCCCGGCTGGCGGGCAGCCTCAAAAACAGCTCTCAAAGGAGTTTGTCAGACAATGGCTTATAGCTAACGGATTTCAGGGAAAAGATAATCAATTGATACCTGAAATGACAGATACATTTATAAACTCTGTATCTGATCGTTATATAGAGCTTTATGAAAGTATTACCGGAGATAAATTTAAAAGATCAAATATCTCCCAAATAAGTGACCGGATTGAAATTGCAATAACTGAATTTTTGCAATAAAATCAACTTCACCTAATAAACTGTCAGATCAGTCTCCATATAATCAGCCAGCCTCAGATATTTTTTATAGAGAATTTCATATTTTTTTACATTATCCGGGATTGGAAGATATTCAGTTTCCACTCCTCCGCCCATTTTTTGCTGAGCTTCAGCTGTAGTTTCATAAATTCCGGAAGCAACCGCAGCCATCATTGCTGACCCTAAGGCACATGCCTGCTCTGAACTTGACACCTCAATAGGCACATTAAGCACATCAGCAACCACCTGCATTACAAAAGGAGATTTCTTGGCAACACCACCCAGAGCAATCATACCATCTATACGCAAGCCTTCTTCAATAAAGCGATCGTTTATCAATTTTGACCCGAAAGCAGTAGCTTCAACCAAAGCTTTGAAAATCCTGGGTGCATCAGAACCCAGCGTAAGGCCTGTAATTGCTCCCTTGAGAGCTTCGTTGGCATCGGGGGTGCGCCTGCCATTCATCCAGTCGAGAGCAACAATACCGCTTTCATCGATAGGAATTTTTGCAGCCTCCTTACTTAAAGCAGCAATTATCTGCTTTGAAGATTCTTGAATAAGTGCATACTTTGCTTTATCATCAATTAATTCAGAGCTTTTCAAAATATTAATGAGCGGCCATTCAAGAACCTGTTTAAACCAATTGTATATGTCGCCAAAAGCAGCCTGCCCTGCCTCAAGACCAATCAGCCCCGGAATAATAGACCCATCAACTTGTCCGCATATTCCCCTGACCAGCTTATCACCCATATCCTCCTCAGAAACAACAAGCATATCACAAGTAGAGGTACCCATAACCTTCGACAGATAATATGGTTTAATTCCTGCCCCTACGGCTCCCATATGTGCATCAAAAGCTCCGACTCCCACAATAACATCATATGGAAGTCCAAGCTTATCAGCCCACTCCGGTGTAATCCTTCCTGCAGGAATATCACTGGTGAATGTATCCCTGAAAAGTCTTTCTCTCAAACCTGACAGTAAAGGATCAAGCCGTTGCAAAAACTCTTCCGATGGAAGTCCGCCAAATTCTTCATGCCACATAGCCTTATGACCGGCAGCACAGCGACTGCGTTTAAGTGTTGCAGGGTTTGTATTGCCTGTAAGAAGTGCCGGTATCCAATCACAGTGCTCCACCCAGGAGTGAGCGGCTCGAAGTACTCCCGCATCCTCTCTCAGTATATGAAGAATTTTAGCCCAGAACCACTCTGCAGAATAAGCTCCCCCTTCATATTTAACATAGTTAGGTTCCCACCCGGAAGCCAGTGTAGTGATCTCTTCAGCCTCTTTTAGTGCAGTATGATCTTTCCAGAGGATAAACATGGCATTGGGATTATCTTCAAATCCCCTTGACAATGATAAGGGAGTACCGTTATGATCTACAGCCACAGGAGTTGACCCGGTTGTGTCTACAGAAATTCCCTTTATCTTTTCGACAACACCTGCAGGAGCTTTTTTCAAAGCTTCTTTTACAGTGAACTCCAATCCTTCAAGATAATCTTTTGGGTGTTGTCTGAACATATTAATTGTAGCATCACAATATAATCCTTTTTTCCAGCGAGGATAATAAAAAACTTCACCTGCTACCTCCTCCCCTGTTTCTGTATCAACAATTACAGAACGAACGGAATCAGTTCCAAAATCCAGGCCGATTGTATATTTTGAACTCATTTTTTATATTTTTTATTGATTTGTTATATTTTGTACGATATTTTTATGCTTTGTGGTAAAAATAATATTTTACTCTAATATGTAAAATAAAAAAGCCCGGTTTTTAACCGGGCCTTTTTAACAAAATACTTCTCCTCAAATCACTTAATCTTTATCTCAACCGGAGATTTTTCAATTGCTTCCTCTTTTTTAGGCAGTGTCAGTTCAAGAACTCCATTGCTTAAGTGTGCAGCAATTTTATCGGTTGCAACAGTTTTGGGAACTCTGAAATTTTTTTCAAAATTAAATTTTCCAAACTGGCGCCGACGGTAAACATATCCATTCTTGTCACTCTCATTCTCCTCTTTCAGATCAACTTTAACAGTTAAAAGATTTTCATGAATATTTAGCTGTACATCTTCTTTATTAAACCCGGGCAACAGAAGCTCCAATTTGAACTCTTTTTCACCTTCATAAATATTTGTGGCAGGCTTGCATCTGCAATCTTCTGTATGACTTCCGTCATAATCGCCGGTTATAAAGCTATTCATTAATTCATCGACAAGATTCCTTGTAACACTGCTCTGCGGATTGTAAAATCTAACTAAATTCATTTTATTTCCTCCTATTATTTATTTTTTCAATTTTTAATAACTATCAATTTTTGTTATAATATATTTTCATTGCTAAACTATCAATTCATGTTCCAATAGCTTAAATTTGTAATTATAAAAGAAAAAACCATATATTTAGGCCACTTTGTCATAAACTTGCACTTAACGCATGAATATATGTCATATTATACAATTAGATAAAAATTTAGATAAATGGATGTTTCACGAAAAAATGATCTTATATGAGAATTGACATTATAACTGTTTTACCTGAGATATTGAGTAGCCCGTTTGATCATTCAATAATAAAAAGAGCCCGTAATAAAAAACTTGTAGAGATATTCATTCACAATTTACGGGACTATTCTGAAGATAAACACCGGAGAGTTGATGATTATTCTTATAGTAAGGGGCCGGGAATGGTCATGTCTGTACAGCCAATAGAAAAAGCAATCAATATACTCAAAGAAGAAAGGGAGTATGATGAAATAATATTCACGGCACCCGACGGACAAATATTTGATCAAAAAGAGGCTAATAATTTATCTATGAAAAACAATATTATTATTCTGTGCGGGCACTATAAAGGGGTTGACCAAAGAGTCAGGGATCATTTCATTACAAAAGAGATTTCTATTGGTGATTACGTTTTAACAGGAGGAGAGCTGGCTGCTGCAGTTATTACAGACAGTATTGTCAGGCTCTTGCCCGGTGTAATATCTGATGAAACCTCAGCTCTTTCTGATTCCTTTCAGGATAATCTGCTCAGTCCGCCGGTATATACCAGGCCGTCTGACTATAAAGGGATGAAAGTCCCCGAAATATTACTTAGCGGAAACGACAATTTAATTGATGAATGGAAGTATCGTCAAGCAGTTGAAAGGACAAAAAAATTAAGACCCGATCTTTATCAAAAATATCTCAATACAAAGATTTAAATCTCTTTAACTATTTAAAATCTCTGACATATTTTGCGGTAAGGACAGTACTTACAAAAATCATAATCAGTGGTTTGATCAAATATGGCCTCTGTAGAAAAAAGCCCTTCCAAAAAAACTTTTAAATGACCGGTAAACTCACTTTCAATCTCCTGATAGCAGACCTCTTGTTTTTGATATTTTATCTCAGGTGCAAACTTATTGTCAAAAAATCTTTTTAAACTGTAAATAACAGGTTGAAAACTCTCTGCATATCCGGCTTTTTCTTTTAAAAAAAAGCAATATAACAGTGCTTGAAGCAGCTCTTTTTTAAGCTTGTTTTTACTATTAAACAGTTCACTCACCTCATTGAATGAGAAACTATCCACATTTCCTGTTTTGTAGTCAATAACTCTTAAAGTATCATTAACAGAGTCAACCCTGTCAATTTTTCCTCCAAGATAAATTATCTGTTCCCTATTTTCTAAACAGATATTAATTGAACTGCAATATCCCTCTTCCAGAGAAATAATCTTAAAGGGAACATATTGCATATCCAGTTCCACTACTCTATTCAGAAAAGTCTTTACATTTTCAAATATAAGTATTGTTTTACCTTCCGGCTGGAATTCTTTTTGCCTGTCACTTTCCTGCTTATGATAATATTTCAAAATAGCTTTATTGATAATATTTTTTATAAGCTCTTTATTTTTTTTCAGGCTTTCAAGATCACTTTTCCTTACCCATTTCCCAACAAAGGGCCGGTAAAGCTTTTCTGCCGATTCATGAAAAATATTACCAAAAAGCAGACTGTCAATTTCATCTTTTACCTCCTCAGGCTCCGGCAATTGCAATATATATCTGAAATAAAACTTAAGACTGCACTTCAGATAGCTGTTTATTGCCGTTGGTGAAAGAGGATTGTTAATTGAATTTCGCTTTAATAAAAATTTTATAAAATCAGAACTATTTTTAACTCTGATAGGCTCGGGAGGATCATTTAAAAAAGGGAAAGCTATATTACCTTTTTTTACATCAAGCTGCAGATCATACAATAGCTGATATCCGTATCTGCTTTGTTCGCCTGCTCCCAAATCCTCTTTAGCGGTAGTGTACACTGCTGTTATATTTTCAGCTCTTTGAATAAGCCGATAAAAGTAGTATGCATACATGGCATCCCTGTCATCTTGCCCGGGCAATCCAAAACCCCGTTTTATATTATAAGGAATAAATGACGAAGTAAAAGATGTACGCGGCCATTTACCTTCATTAAATCCAAGTATTATAACATTCCTGAAATCAAGGCAGCGTGTTTCAAGAATACCCATAATCTGGATCCCGCTTAAAGGCTCGCCTTCGTAGGGGACAATACATTTCCCCAGATACTGCCTGAATAACCTGAAAAACACAGCACTGCTGATCTCTATCTCCCCTTCCGTCACAGAGTTATAAATCACTCCCTGAAGTTTTTCGACCGACTCATAAACTCTGAATATCAGTTCCCGCAATAGTTTGTTACCTTGCTTTGCACCTTCTGCTATCTTATACAGCTCTGCCAGAATATCTAAAAAATATCTGCAATAATCAGTTACTTTATGAGGTACTGAAAAGATAAATTTGTGTAGCGGTGAAAAATTTATTTCCTGCAATAAAATATTTAATCTGTTATTCTTTATTATATCCTGAAGAAAAAAGTTAACCTTTTCACTTTCAACATTTGCTAAAATTTGATGACGCAAAATATCTGTAACAAAACGATGATAGGCAACCGCCTTTTTTTCCGGGGTAGTCTTACAATTCCTGATTAAATCGGCAAGAAGGTTAATAAAGCTGTATATTACAGAGCCGGATACCGGATATCCCATAGTTATATTCACGTCACCGGCTGCGGCCGGAATTGCACTTAATGCCGGCAAAAGCAATGATTCGTCGGCCAGAACAATTGCTGTGCCGTCAAACCGGCTATTGCCTTCCTGCCCTGTTTCTTCCAAAAACCGTGGAACTTCTTGTGTCTGCCCATAATTTGAAGAAGAAGAGATTATTTTAATTTTTTTATCAATTCCAAAAGAGCCGGGATCAAAATAAAAGTCAGGCGGAGGAGGAAAAGAATCAAGATTCCTTCGTATAAACAAACCGGCCTTATTGACGTGATCATTAAGATAATAATGATTGTAATCCCATAAAAATTCTACTTTCTTTTCTTTTTTTAAATAGCTGAAAAACTCCTCTTCGCATCTGTTAAGGGCATTAAGTCCTATAATATAATATTTATCGAACTCCAACTGTAACCGGTCTGTTTTCAGTTTTTCAACTACCTTGCGATAGATCATTCCTGTATAACCAAAACCTTTAACTTCCAGCTCTTTCTTGAAATCTATATATATTGGATAGAGTTTTTCCCAAATTGATATAAAATGATCACGACTTCTCTTTTTTTCAACTTTTTCAAGACTGTTCCAAAAATGTTCTATTGCATCTTTCTGCTCCTTAGTAAGATAAAAAAAATGTGACTCTATATCTTTCAATCCTGCAATATTTCTATAAAGGTCGCGGGCATCAACAAGGTAATTATCAATATCGTTAAAATCTGAAAGCAACACCTCACCCCAAAAGTAAAAATCATCAAAGCTTTCGCAGGAGCCGGTATGTTTTTTAAATATTTTATATAAAATAGAGATCATATTTAACTGCTCTCCGGTAGAAATATCTGAATAACCTGACATTAACCGGTTGACCTGTGTCACATATGGTGAAATAGCTGCTTCGGAAATATGTTTCTGCAGATAGGAGCTGAAAAATACACCTGCACGGCGATTGGGAAAAACCAGACATATCTTATGCAGCTCAAAAAAATGCTTATTGTAAATATATTGTGCACAGTTGGAAAGGAAACGATCCATTTTTAAGTAATTTTACCGAAAATAATAAATCATTTTGTTTATTTATAGATGTAAACGAATATATACTCTTTGCAGACATGAATTTTCAATACCCTTCATTTTTATTTGCGCTTTTTTCAATTGCAATACCGATACTTATACATTTTTTTAATTTCAGACGATATAAGACTGTATATTTCAGCAATGTGGACTTCTTAAAAAATATAAAAAAACAAACTAAAAGAAAAAATGAACTTAAACAACTATTAATACTTTTAGCCAGAATACTTACTATTGTCTTTCTGGTATTTGCATTTGCCCGCCCTTACATATCAACCGATGCAGACGTGGCCGACCATCAGGAAGAAACCGTTGCCCTCTATATTGATAATTCATTCAGCATGAATGCCCGGTCTGAAAAAGGCAGACTTCTTGATGAAGCAGTAGAACTTGCAATTGAAATTGCCGGTTCTTATCATCCCGGGACCAATTTCAAGCTCTATACAAACGACTTGCACCCCCGGCACCAACTTCCTTTACATAGAAGCCAACTAATAAAAGAGTTATTAACTATCAAAATATCATCATCTACGGTTCCCTTATCATCAATAAATAATCGTTTTAATTCTGAATCTAAAATGGCAGGGAGTGATAACGCAGGAACACTCTTTTATATTTCAGATTTTCAAAAAAACATTACCGACATTCACAATTTTACCAATGATAAAAGAGTTAGTTATTTCATCCCTCTTTCTCCAGCCGGAGTAAAAAACCTTTATATCGATACTTGCTGGATGGAAGTCCCGGCTCATGGATTAAATCAACAAGAGAATATTTTCGTCAGAATAAAAAATATTTCTGAAGAAAATTACAGTAATTTGCCAATAAGACTCTTTTTAAACGATTCTCTCAAATCAATAACTAATTTTTCAATAAATGCTAACGGGGAAGTTATTACAAATTTAAAATACACCAATATAACAGGGGGAATACAACTTGGTAAAATAGAGATTACTGACTATCCGTTTACTCATGATAACACATGGTACTTCAGTTATTTTGTCGAACCTAAATTAAAGACTCTGATTATTTATAGCGATAAAAAATACTCGCTTGAAGGCTTAAACTATTTACGGGCGCTTTTTGAAGATGATGAATATATCACATTTGAGGCGATGAATTTGCAAAATCTGCAAATCAGCAAACTACCTGAATATAATGCTATATTTCTGACAGGAATAGATAACTTTTCAACCGGTTTGCTGAACGAACTTTCCGAGGCGGTATCAAACGGAACTTCGGTAGTATTTTTCCCTAATCCGGACAATAGAAGCGGCAACGATCAATTTCTCTCAAAATTCGGGGCTGCAGGCATAACCGGTATTGACTCGGTCAGACAAGCTATTTCGGGCATAGACTATGAGCATCGTTTTTTTCAAAATGTTTTTCAGGAAAAAAAAGAAGACCCTGCAATGCCGGAAATAGACCGCCACTATAAATTTGAAAGTAAATCGCTTACCCGGGAACAAAATCTTTTATGGTTCCAAAATGGAGATAAAGCAATGTCGGTAAGTCCGTTTGATAAAGGGAAAGTATGGATTTTTGCATTCCCCCTGACAAAATCAAATGAAATATTTGCACGTAACATAATATTCGTTCCGGCAATTTACAATATTGTTTTAAACAGTATTCCGGACCAAAAAACATCATTCACAATAGGAAAAGATATTACTGTTTTACTGCCTAAGAGTATAAATATTGATATTGGTACACCTGTTGAAATTGAAAATAAAGAGACAGGCAACAGATTTATTCCGGGTATTACAATAACTAATCAAGGAAACCGTATCGAACCCGGCAACATGATAAATGAAGCAGGCCACTACCGGGTGATAAACAATGAAAAAAACCTTACTTCATTTGCATTCAACTATAACCGCAATGAGTCTGACCTAAAATATACCGGCATTGATGAATTAAAGGATAAATTAAAATCAGCCGGACTGACAAATGCATCTGTAATTAGCGGTACTGAAAAGGCATTTAGCAATATTGTCGAAGAAATCAATAAAGGCAAACAGCTTTGGAAGTATTGTATTGCTGCTGCCTTGTTGTTTATTCTTGCTGAAGTGTTAATAAGCAGGTTTATGCAGTAAAGCACATAAATACTTTATTTACCGGCAATATTTTGCTGTCCCATTACTCTTTTTCTGACAACCTCATAATCAGGTCTGTGATAAATAACCGACACTCCTTTATTCATATATCCGCCAAACCTGGAAACTTGTTCAAATCTGTAATCCCCCTGAATAAGCTTAGTACCCGTAAAAGAGATACATTCAGAAAAATCTTTGCCATAATTTTTCAATGCACTTAAAAAATATAATGTGACATCATAACCCTGAATCCCAAAACTGTTGGGTTCTGCATAAAAGTAATCCCTGTACTTCTGAATAAAAGAGATGGTTGATCTATCATTATAATTGACCCAGTATGGAGCAATATAATGCAATTTTAAATTATGAAAATGCTCTATATTAATACTTTTAAATTGCTGGTATCTGTTAAAGCCGATAAGAGTAATCGGATATTCACCTGCAAAGTTATTTATATTTGTTAAAGCTACACTTACCTGGCCTTCATCCAAAGAAGGAATAAAAATAACATTTTCTTTATCGTGCGACAAAACAGTACTTAAACCTTCCCCACCCCCCCGGTGAAAATCATATATATTAAACCTAAATCCATCAGGTTGTCCGTAATAACCACTATGAAGTAATCGCTCTCTGACCATTTCAGGTACTTTTTTAATCATCCCATCCGGATCGCTGCGAGTTTTAAATACTATAAAATTACTGTTAAAAAACTCTTCTGCAATTAATTCAGCTGTTTTAACATCCAAAAAGTCTCTATCCGGATTAACCTGGTAATAGCAGGGATTCGAAGAAAGAACTTCAGATTGCGAAGAAAGAGGCGATACCATGGGTACTCTGTTTTTAGAAGCAAGCAGTGCTATTTCATTTTGTACCTGAGGGTAAACAGGACCTATTATCAGGTCTGTATTTAAAAAATTAATCCTGTTGATCTGACTTCTGATAAAATCCGGTTTCATTTGTGTGTCAAATACGTCAAGCCGTATCTTCATTCCCGATCTTTGCATTGAATCAACAGCCAGTAATACTCCTTCATAAAACCTTATAAAATTCTCACTGTCTCTATAAAATTCATAAAACTTTTTAGTCGAATCCGCTTCAATAAGTGTATCATTCTGAGAAATATTCATTTCCGCATCTTCTGTGTCTTGCTGTAACAGCACTCCGTCTTCATATTGTCTGTTCACAATTTCATTATCGCTTATAAACAACGGTAAAAACAATACTACATTATATACCTTATCAGGATTCTCTATAAGAGTTTCAGGAAGGCATCTGTCAGGTATTTTATCAGAAAACCTTACCGTATAGTAATCATCATCATATCGGGGCACGGTCACTGTTACAGTATCAACAGCCAAAGAATCACCGGAAAAAGTCACTACTTCCTTTTCTTCTGTTTTTGGGATCAGAACAATCTCTCCTGTGATCAGATTTCTTTTTTCAAGTGCCGGGTTATATTTTTTGATATCCGGTATTGTCACTCTGTACATCCCTGCCAGTCCGTATAAAGTTTCTCCGGGCATTACGATATGTTTTTCAAATGCATCCTCATGTACCGGCTCGGCACGGATTAATGAAGACTCCCCGGCTGGTACCAGAATTTTAATACCCGCAGGGAATTCCTTGTCTAATAACGGATTGAGAGCAATCAGCTCCTCTTCTGTTACACCATACTTCCTTGACAGGCTCCAAAGAGTTTCACCCGATACTATAGTGTGCTCAAAATATTTACTACTTGACATACCCATATCCCGACCTCTATCCCCAGGCTCTTTTGTTAAAGATTGTTTTGTCTCTTTTATGCCGGTTATCTCTTCTGCATCCTTTTCATATCTCTTTTTTGAAGTAGTTTCCACAACGGGCTCTTTTCGGGCTATCATCTCAATAGGAGACTCCTTTCGGGTTACGGTTTCAATGGCATGCTCTTTTTCAGGAGGTTTTTCCCAACGGGGAATACGTATTTTAATACCAATTTTGAATTTCTCAACTTCCGGATTATATGCAAATATCTCTTCTACGGTAACACCATGCGATTTAGCTATAAAATAAGGAGTTTCTCTTCGTGATGTGATGGTATAATATTCGAAATATGTTGGATCGCCCTTTATATAGACAGGCAAATTACTTGTAGAAACTTCACCATTATATGGTATTTTTAATATCTCTCCTATTTTTAAACCGGCATCAGCAATTTGCGGATTATGAGTTACAATATCAACACTGTCAACCTTAAATTTTTTTCCTAAAGAGTATATAGTTTCTCCCGTACGTACCTGATGAAGGACATACTTCTCACCTCTTATTACAACAATCTCATTTTCTTTCAGTTGCTGACCAAAGACTTTGGTTGTAAAGGTAAAGCACAATACAATTGTAACCAATATCTGGTAGTAATTCATCAAAGCTCTTTTCAAAAATCATTCAAAAATAATAATATTTGACCATCACATAAGGTTAAACGGCTATATTTCAAAATAATTTTAACCTTTTTAAGAGATATCTAATAAAGTATTTTCATGGTAATTTTTTTACTTTTGTCTTATTTAAGTCTTTATACGATTAATTATTATCACCTGCAACAATTGGATAAGGATAAACGTTAAATTTAAAATGCAATGCTAAAATTAAAACAGATGCAGATCAGATGGTTTAAATTGGTAATAATATTTGCTGCCCTGATATTTTTCAAATCACCTATCCCGGTCGATGCACAAGAGGCAGTACAAAAAAACCAGATTAAATTTGGCCGGCTGCTCAGGCTGATAGATGGTTATTATGTAGATACAGCCAATATAAATGAGTTGACAGAAAAAGCCATAGTCCACCTGTTAGGGGAACTGGACCCTCACTCTGTATACATTTCCAAAGATGAAGTTGAAAAGATGAATGAGCCTCTGAAAGGAAATTTCGAAGGTATCGGTATATCATTCAACATCTTTAAAGATACCCTTCTGGTTGTTTCAGTAATACAGGGCGGTCCCTCGGAGAAAGCCGGACTTCTGGCAGGCGACCGGATTGTAAAAATAGACAATAAAAATGTTGCAGGCATTGGATTAAAAAACAGCGATGTTATGGATATGCTGAGAGGCAAAAAAGGCACAACCGTAGAACTAAAAGTGTTAAGAAACCGCCTGTCAAACTTATTGGGATTTACTATTGTAAGAGATAAAATTCCAATAAACAGCCTTGATGCTTCTTATATGCTTAACAAGTCTACCGGATATATTAAATTAAATAAATTTTCTGCAACCACCCTTGATGAGTTTACAGCTGCAATGAATGACCTGAAAAAAGAGAATATTCAAAACCTGATTCTTGATTTGCGTGGCAATGGAGGAGGTTACCTTAAAACAGCAATTGATATAACGGGCCATTTTCTTAATGACAATCAACTTATTGTTTACACAAGCGGAATGAATGAACCAAAAAAAGAATATAAATCAACTTCCGGAGGGGTATTCAGAGAAGGTAATCTTGTAATATTGATTGATGAAGCTTCAGCTTCTGCCAGCGAGATAGTTTCGGGGGCTATTCAGGACTGGGACCGTGGCCTGATAATCGGAAGGCGGTCATTTGGCAAAGGATTGGTACAAAAGCCATATTTCCTGACAGATGGTTCAATGGTAAGACTAACCACCGCACATTATTTTACCCCAAGCGGACGATGTATACAAAAACCTTATGATCAAGGAGTAAATAAATATAAAAAAGACTATCAGGAAAGGCTCAATCATGGTGAGCTCTTTTCTAAAGACAGTGTTTTTCTCAATGATTCACTCAAATATAAAACTTTGATTAATTACAGACCTGTTTTCGGAGGAGGAGGAATAATGCCCGACATCTTCATACCTTTGGATACATCTAAGCATTTCAGCTACTATAACATGCTCAGAAGAAATAATATCATCAATAATTTTGTACTGAATTATGTTGATAATAACAGGAAGACATTAAAAAACAGATATCCTGAATTCGAAAGCTATAATGAGAAGTTTCAGGTAAACTCTGAAATGATAGATATGATAGTAGAGAATGGTGAAAAAGAAGGAATTAAAAAGGTTGAAGAGAGCCTTACATTCACTCTTGATCTTATAAAAAAGGAGGTAAAAGCACTAATTGCTCATGATATATATTCAAGAAACTGCTTCTATAAAATATTTTATCAAGATGATGAAGCTATCAAAAAAGCTATAGAGATCCTGAGTAATAAAGATCAATATAACACTCTCCTTGTTTCATCTGACTGATACTTTTTTTTAAGAGTTTTAATTACCATGTCAGACCTGGTATTTAGCTGGATAAATAATAATATAATTGAGGTACTGGGCACAGTGCTGGGTATATTATATATTTTATTCTCCATTAAGCAAAATATTTTTACCTGGCCTTCCGGATTACTTAGCTCCCTTCTCTATATTATTGTATTTTTTCAATCGGGATTTTATGCAGATATGGGACTGCAATTTTATTATGTATTTATTAGCATATACGGATGGTATCACTGGCTCAAAGGGGAAACAAAGAGTAATAACAATGAAAAATCAGAGCTACCTGTAAAGAGATTAAAATATAAATTGGCCCTGCAATTAATTATCGCTTTTACATTGATCTATATTACCATATTATTTATTCTGCTAAAATATACAGACTCAACAGTTCCATTTATGGATACACTCACAACAGCTCTCAGTATAGTAGCAACATGGATGCTGGCAAAAAAATATATTGAACATTGGCTTATATGGATTTTTGTGGATATAATGTCAGCCGGACTCTATATCTATAAAAACTTATGGCCAACGGTTCTTCTTTTCACAATTTATACAATAATGGCTGTTGCAGGTTACCGTGAATGGAAAAAATCTTTAATTTTAAAAACATGAAATCAACTCCCGCCATATTTGTTGTAACAGGAGCTGAATCTACAGGAAAAAGCGCTGTTACGGAGTGGCTTGCCAAATATTACAATGTTCCATATATTCCGGAATTTGCAAGAAGTTATGTTGAAAAACTTAAAAGGCCTTATACATACAAGGATGTTGAAATAATTGCATCAACACAAATAAAAGAGATAGCCGGATATATGAATAGCAATTATCCGTTCATTTTTGTTGATACCTGGCTAATAATAACTAAAGTTTGGTTTGAGGTTGTCTTTGGTAAAAGCCCGTTATGGCTTGAAGATGAAATTAAAAAATACAAAATAAATATTTTCCTTGTTTGTGACATTGATCTGCCATGGGTGCCCGATCCAATAAGAGAAAATGGAGGAGAAAAAAGGATAATGCTTCAAAATCGTTATATCGAAATTATTGAAATATATGGTTTTGATTATAAAATTGTCAGCGGTATTAATGAAGATCGTTTTATAAATGCATTAAATATAATTGAAGAAAGAATAAAATAGTTAACATAGAACGTAATATGCTGCAAGGTTTTCCTTTATTATGTACTTTTGTATAACCAGATATAAAAAAATGACATCCCGGGAAATTGACGATAAAATTTTAAATACTATAGAGAAGCTCAGCGATCCCAATAGTTTTGACGTTGTTTGCCACGAACACAGACTTGGCGAACCTCTCCCCTCAATGGCAAAATTGAAATCAATAATTGACATCTGCAGGGAGATCATCTTCCCGGGTTATTTTGGAAACACATCTTTACGCCCCAATGCTACCAAACATTACTTAGGAGTCTATATTGATGAATTGTATGAATTACTGAATGAAGAGGTTCTTGCAGGAATGTGCTTTGAGTGTAAAGACAGAAATAAAACCAAATTAAAAACCCACACTAAACTTGCACGAGAGATTTCAACAGAATTTATTGAGAACCTGCCTGAAATAAGAAGGAAATTGGTAGCAGATGTCAATGCTACATATCTAAATGATCCAGCAGCGCGTAATATTGGAGAGGTTATATTTTGCTATCCCGGCATTAGGGCAATCACAAATTACAGACTTGCAAACCTGCTCCTTAAATTAAAAGTTCCGCTCATTCCAAGATTTATGACCGAAATGGCGCATAGTGAAACAGGTATAGACATTCATCCTAAGGCAGAGATCGGAGAAAGTATTACCATTGATCATGGAACCGGTGTTGTTATAGGCTCAACCTCCATTATTGGCAATAATGTGAAAATTTATCAGGGGGTAACTTTAGGTGCTAAAAGCTTTCCGCTTGATGAAAATGGAAATCCAATCAAGGGCATTCCAAGGCATCCGATTGTTGAAGATAATGTTGTAATATACTCCGGTGCAACTATTTTAGGGCGTATCACCATAGGTAAAAATTCGGTTATCGGAGGCAATGTGTGGATTACCGGGAATGTTCCGCCAAATTCAAAAATAATCCAATCTTTTCCTAAAGAACAATCTTTTTTTAATGGTACAGGAATATAGTACAGAAAAAAGCAGACAAAAAATTTTTAAAATTACGGCAAAAACCTTTTCTGGGTTAGAAAATATATTAGCAGACGAGATAAAAAAAATTGGCGGAACTGATATTATCCAGGGGCATCGTGCTGTTTTTTATAAAGGAAGTCTTGAAACTATTTATAAATCAAATTACTATCTGCGAACTGCCCTCAGGATATTAAAAGAGGTTAATGCTTTCAGTTTTAAGGATATCTTCCTTTTCTATTCCAAATGCAAAAAAATTGATTGGGAAAAATATATGTCATGTGATCAGTCCTTTATGGTCACAAGCACAGTCCTGCATTCAAAAGATTTTCGTAATTCAATGTTTGCCTCGCTAAAGGTTAAAGATGCCATTGCGGATCACTTCAGGGAAATATCAGGAAAAAGACCTGATGTTGATACAATAAATCCTGATCTAATCATTGATGTGCATATTAATAAAAATTATTGTACCATATCTCTCGACAGTTCAGGGGAATCTCTCCATAAGCGAGGGTACAGGCATATTCAGGGAGGGGCTCCCCTGAATGAGGTTCTGGCCGCCGGTATGATACTCCTTTCGGGATGGAATGGAAAGACAGATTTCATTGATCCCATGTGCGGATCAGGCACTTTACCAATAGAAGCGGCATTAATTGGACAAAATATTGCTCCAGGCAAATACAGAAAAAAATATTCATTTGAAAACTGGTCAAATTATAATAAAACACTATTTGAAGATATAAAAAGTGAAACTTCTGTCACAGAATTTAACCATAAAATCTATGCTTCGGATATTTCAGAAGCCAATATTGCCAAAGCAAAAAATAATGCCCGGTATGCAAGAGTATTTCCAAAAATCAATTTTAAAGTGTCCAACATGAAAGATTTGGATATCACAACAAAAGATGCTGTGATAGTCATTAATCCACCTTATGGAGAAAGACTGAAATATCAAAACCTTAATGAAATTTACAGCATGATCGGAGAAAGGCTGAAACATAAATTTGCCGGAAATTCGGCATGGGTTCTGACAACTACACCTGAAAACTTAAAATTTATAGGATTGAAACCGGCAAAAAAAACCACTCTCTATAACGGACCATTAAAATGTATTTATGCACAATACCCCTTGTTTGAAGGCAAAAAAATAAACCACCAGCTAAAAAAGGGCAGATAAATAAAAATTTAATGTAAAAATCAGACTTTATCCAGTTCAATAATATCTATTGGCCTTGTTGGGGGCCTGTTATTATTTCCTCCACGAACATAAAGAAGTTCATTAACTGTTAGATATTCAATACCTTCAAAATTTTTCTTTACACAATCATCAAGCTTTCTCATCTCTTTTGTTTTAATTTGTTTAAACTGATATACACATTCTATATATATTATTCTGAAAAAAATAAAAAGGTAACCCTTTATTGAATAAAAAGATTAAATCATTTACTTTAGCAAGTATTATAACCGTTAAAGAAATGGACGTATTACAAAGAGTAATAGTCCTGATAATATGCTTTTTGGGAGTAAAGGCAGAAATTTCAGGAAATATCATCCCGTACAAGGATAGTCTTATGATGAAACATTATTACGATGCAGGCCTTAAAATGTATTCAGAAGGTTTTTACAGTCAGGCACTGGACTCCTTTAAAATCGCATTTAAAACCGGCAAAAAAGTTTATTCTGAAAATCATCCCGGCTTACGCAATATAAACAATGTAATGGGAGTTGTATATCGCAATATAGGCCAATATGACAAAGCTCTTGAACATTTTTTATTTTCGGAACAATCCTTTCGAAACGACTCCTCTGTAAATGAAACGGCGCTAGCCAGAATTTATAATAATATTGGCAATGTTTACTATAACAAATTCAATTATGGTACTGCTCTTGAATATTACCAAAGAGCTGCAAATATCTTTCTCGGTCAGGCTGATGTTAATTTAACCGGCGTATCTGATATTCAGTATAGTATAGCAAATATCCATTATGAATTAAAAGACAATGAAAAAGCCCTTGAAATTATAGACAAATACATCTCCCGGGCTTATCCGGAAACCAAATTATATTTTTTGAGTCTCAAAGCTGCTGTATATCAGGTAATGAATAGATATAAAGAAGCTCATGACAGCTATATGGAAGTTATTAAATATGCAAAAGACCTCTACTCTCAGGATGATTTAAATGTTGCTTTTGAATATCTTAATTTTGCCACTTTTTTGATAGCTAATTCAAATTTTAATGAGGCCGGGGAGGTTCTTGATAAAGTTATAAAAATTATCAAAAACAAAAAGTTAACCGGCGGCAGCATAGTTGCACTTTACCACCAGATCAAAGGCACCTATTATGAAAACCTTGCAGTTGACACAAAAGATATCGATACTTTTCGTAAAAATAAATCCAAAAATCTTAATGAGGCAATCAAATGTTATGAAAAGGGTTTAAAATCTCTAAACTTTAAAATAACAGACTCAGGCCAACCGGTTGAAGGTGCAGTTAATACTTTTTCTCTTACCCGGAGCCTCAATCTTTTAAAAAATATTGCAGACACATACCTTCAATTGGCTGAAATTGGAGAAAGAGATAATGACGAAAACTATAAAATGATGATATTAAATGCACTGCATCATTACAGCTTAACCTCAGACTTGATTCAGCAAGCAAGAAAAGAGATATACTCGGAGAGTGACAAAATTTTGCTTAGTGAATTGGAGGAGCTCTCTTTTTATAAAATAGTTAAAATAGCATTTACAGCCCATCAGCTTACAGGTGAAATGTCTTTTGCAGAGCTGGCTTTTAAAAATGCTGAAAGGCTTAAGGCAAGCTCGGTTTTTGATCGGTTAACCGATCAGCTGGCAAAAAACAGAAGCCTGATTCCTGACAGTCTGCTTGAAATTGAAAGGACTCTAAACTATAATATTACCAATTTAAATGAAAAGCTTTATAACTATCCGGGCAATGAACAAATTGATGTACGTGACAAGCAAAAAAATGATTCAATGCTGTTTCTGATGAAAAGAGAAAGAGAAAATCTTAATCGTTATCTTGAAAGTAACTATAAGGAGTATTATAACTTAAAGTATTCCGATTCAGCAGTAAATATTTTAGAGATACAATCAAAACTTAATAATGATGAGGTGATCATTGAATATGTTTTAAATACAAATGACAAAACACCGGAATTGTATTCATTTTTCCTCACCTCTAACCAATACAAATTTATAAAACTGCCTTCCGGCAACGATATTGAAAAGTTAACGGAAACAGTATTCAGATTTCTTTCTGATAAAAATTATCTGTTTACTAAACATGAGCAGATCTTAGAATATTGTTTAGCTGCTCATAAATTATATGAATTACTCATCAGGCCATTTGAAAGTGAAATAAAAAATAGAAAATTAACGATAATTGCTGACGGAATACTGAGTTATATACCATTTGATGCCCTGCTAAGTGAACTGCCCGATACCTCATCAGCAATTCAACTTACCAAACTTTCCTATTTTATTTTAAAGAATCCTGTAAACTATGCTTACTCAGCAAGTTTATTATTTTCAGATTTCAATAAAAAAAAGAGAAATAAAAATAAAAAACTATTGGCAATTGCACCGGAATATAATAACGATACAATAAAATACCAGGGTGAAACGTATATCTTACCCGCATTACCCGGTACAATTAAGGAAGTGGAATTAATTTCAAAAATAATCGGCTCCGTAACGATAACGGGAAGTGATGCAACAGAACAGAATTTCAGAAAAAACTATAAAAATTTTGATATATTGCATTTAGCCATGCATGCATTTATAAATGACTCATTACCGGCTTTTTCCTGCCTTGCGTTTGCTCAAAATAATGAACAGGAAAATAACAGATGGTTAAACACTGCTGACATTTACAATCTTGATCTTAACGCCCGGCTTGCAGTACTAAGTGCATGCAATACCGGCACGGGCAAACTTAAAAAAGGGGAAGGGATAATAAGCCTTGCAAGAGGATTCACTTATGCCGGTTGTCCGTCAATAATAATGACTCTATGGGAAGCAGAAGACCTGGCAGGAACAAAAATTATGAACTCTTTCTACAAAAACCTCAAAAAAGGCAATCCTAAAGATAAAGCTTTGAGAAATGCAAAACTGGAGTATCTGGAAAATGCAACTCCTCATACGGCCCATCCCCACTTCTGGATAGGATATGTTAGTATAGGAGACCCTTCTCCTATTTTCAGAAGCTATGATTTCTATCTCTTTTTAATCCTGATATTTTCACTTTTAGGCATTATCACTGATCAATTGATCAGATTAAAGAAAAAGGCTAACCGGCAAGATTAAAAAAAGGAAATCTAACATAAGTTAAAGAACGATTAGTAGAATGTGTAAATCAAAAAACAAATTTTAAAAAATCAGTTGAATGTATATCTCATCTTACGTAAAACAGCTTTGGCATCATTAGCATAATAACCTTTTCGTTCAACAATCCGGAGCAATTGCTCTTTAGCTTTTCCGGTATCATTCATTTTTATATAACATAAACTTTTATACCATTCAGCTTCCTCAATAAACAAATTATCTCCATGCAAAATCACTTTACTATAGTGATCTGCAGCCGGTTCAAATTGCCCCAGATTCTGCAAGCTGACTGCTTTATAAAAGTAAAACAGAGGCTGGTCACTGTTTTCAAGCAGTGCAGCATCATATGATTTTATAGCACGAATAAAGTCCCCTTTTGAAAAATATTCACCTGCTTCAGTAAGAAAAGTATTCTCTCTGACAACAGACCTTTGATTCGACCATTCAGGCGGTTGATAAAATGCCGAATAGGTTTGATCGGGATTATAAATATTAAATCTGAACAGTCCGGAAATTAAGAAAAAAACAATAGCCACAGCCACACCGGCTCTCCACCAATAGAAACTTTCTTTTTTGTGATTCGGGATCAAAGATTTAATTTCTTTAGTCTTAGCATCTTTATGAATAGCCTGCAATTTTTCTTTTAACTCTATTATATCTTTTTCTCCTACTGCCTCATTTAGCTCTTTGCGCAATTTAACTTCAGCCTTAAGACCTGTATTTTCATTATACTCTGCACGAAATTTTTCCAGCTCTTCGCCTTCCAACCTGCCGTCAATGAACCCTTCAATAATTTCCTCACTAACATTCCATGAAGTTTCCATAGCCATCAGATCGGTAAGCTTTTGCCTAAGATTATTTATATCTAACTCCCGGATAGCTTTATTGACCTGATTATATAACTGAGCCTCTGCTCGTAAAGCACTGTTAACTGACAGCTCTTTTGTAAAGCGTTCTGCTTGTTTTGCATTCATTTCACCGGCAACATATTGCTCAATTTCTTCAGGTGAATATGGTAATGACACTATTTCAGATACCCGCGACAGTTTATTACGGAGATCTATTATATCTTTTTCAAGAATTGCCTCTTCAAGCCCTTCTAACTCAAACTCATCATTTTCATACTCATATTCCCCGCTGCTTTCAGATCGCATCTGCTCCTTATAAAACCGGTGTATAGTCTCTTTTTCAGAAATCTTATGTTGATAAAGGTGTACCTTAGGCATCGAATCGTAGGGGTCTAACAGCTCTTCCTGAGGCATATTAAGATTCAGGTCATCAATTGTTGTAAAGTCTTCAAATAATTCAAAATAACTGTTATTATTTGCTGCCGGTTTAACAATTTCATACAGTTTAGCTCGAAGCTGCATTATATCCTTCTCCTGTAAAGCATTCTGAATCTCTTTTTCCAACTCAAAGTCTTTATCAGGTTGAGGATTATTACCATTATTAACTTGGATGTAGCTTTTAAGATCACTTTTTTGATACTCGCCAATCCAATTTATCCTGCTAATCTTAAATATCATCTTCAATTATTTTTTTAAATTCTGAATCCTGTTTTATTCTTTTTACTAATATCTCCTTACAAGTGTATTTTCTTTTTTTAGCATATTTTTCACTTTTATAACCCATAATGCCTGCAATCTCTTTAAGCGGAATCCTTTCAAAAAACAGCTGCAACAATTTCTGGCAGTCGGAACTCAAATTATTAAAATGTTTTTGGTATAAACCATACTTTTCATTTTTTTCAACAATTGTAATTAGATTTTCATCATATAGCTCTTCCTGAAAAGGTATTGTTTCATTAATTTTTTCATTTTCATCACGCCTCTTTTTAAGCTGCTTTAACCATAAAAACCGACAAACCGAAAATAAATAACTTTGAAAAGAACCTGCTGTAATAACTAAATCATTTTCTTTCAGCTTTCTGTAAATCACAATTATAGCTTCCTGAAATATGTCGCACGCATCATCCTCATTCCCACTATTCTTCTTTATGAAATAGTTTACTTTATAATAATATTGCTTATAAATATATTGCAAAATGAGATTATCATGTCTTAAAATCCCTTTTGTAATTTGTTCATCAGTATAACTTTTCATACTTCACTATAATATTAATTCGATAAAAATAAGAAAGGTAACCCGAAATATAATTAAAAATTAATTTATGGCCATATTGATGGATAATACAATTATCAATACTCTTCAAAAACAAAAAGATAAACTTAAACAAATATCAATTATCAGGTTATCTTTTCAAAAAAAAGGATATCTTTTTTAAGAAGATGATTTCCTTCAACATCAAATCAGTTATTCTAATATATTAAAAGGAGATTTCAATACCCCTTTTTACATTCTTTCAGGCACTAAAATACCAAGCAGATGCATACTTCTTTTTATTATTTGACCTGTCATTGAAGAGAGCACAAGTCTTAAATTACGTTTTGAAGTTTCCGGTTCATGCAATATTGAATGATCCTGATAAAACTGATTATACTCTTTAACCAGCTCATAGCAGTAGTTGGCTATCAGGGCGGGACTAAATTCACTCCCTGCTTCTTTCACTGTATCAGGAAACATAGATACTCTTTTAATTATATCTTTTTCTTTATTTGAAAGATTGTTATCAAATTTAAAATTTGTCGCATAATCAATACCTTTTTCTGCGGCTTTTCTCAAAACCGATTGTATCCGTGCGTAAGTATACTGAATGAATGTACCGGTATTCCCGTTAAAGTCAATTGATTCCTCCGGATTAAAAAGCATATTCTTTTTTGGATCAACCTTTAAAATAAAATATTTCAAGGCTCCTAACGCTATTATTTCATAATTTTTTTCAGCTTCTTCGGGAGTTAATTGCTCAATTTTGCCTAACTCCTGCGACATTTTTTCTGCAAAATTTTCCATATCTGCTATCAGCTCATCCGCGTCCACCACAGTTCCTTCTCTGGATTTCATCTTACCCGAAGGAAGTTCAACCATTCCGTAAGAGAAATGATATAGCTCACTACCCCATTCATACCCAAGTTTATCCAACAAAATTGCCAGCACTTCAAAATGATAATTTTGCTCATTACCAACCACATAAATCATTTGATCAATATCATAGTCAATAAATCTCATTTTTGCTGTGCCGATGTCCTGGGTCATATAGACTGAAGTTCCGTCACTTCTCAAAAGCAGTTTATGATCCAGCCCGTTATCTGTCAGGTCAGCCCAAACCGAGCCATCCTCTTTCCGGTAGAATATTCCTTTTCCCAATGCACTCAACACCTCGTCTCTACCTGCTATGTATGTATCTGATTCATAATATATCTTATCAAAATCAACTCCAAGTTTTTTATAAGTAACATCAAAGCCTTCATAAACCCATTCGTTCATGGTTTTCCACAATTTCACCGTCTCTTCGTCGCCTGCCTCCCATTTTCTTAACAACTCTCTGGCTTCAAGTATCAAAGGGGCATTCTCTTCGGCCTCTTTTTTAGAAAAACCTTTATCTGTTAATTTTTCAATTTCCTCTTTATAGCGTTTATCAAATTCCACATAAAGATCTCCAACAAAGTGATCACCTTTTTTTCCTGTACTCCCGGGTGTAGTTCCCTTACCCCACTTTTGCCATGCAAGCATTGATTTACAAATATGTATGCCTCTGTCATTTACAATGTTGGTTTTTACAACATTATGTCCATTTGCTTTTAGAATTTCAGAAAGAGAATAGCCTAATAAATTATTTCTTATATGTCCGAGGTGTAAAGGCTTATTTGTATTTGGAGAAGAGTACTCTACCATTACCAGTTTCGGATCATCTCTTTTTGTAATAATGCCATAATTTTTATCCTTAACTGCTCTTAGCAACAAATTGACCCAATAATTATCACAAAGTGAAAGATTTAGAAATCCTTTAAGAATATTAAAAGATTCTATCTCCCGGATTCTCGATTTAACAAAATTTCCTATTTCGCCGGCAGTTTCTGTTGGCGATTTTTTCGAATATTTAAGAAACGGAAAAACGACCAAAGTATAATCCCCTTCAAAATCCTTTCTGGTATTCTGAACTGTTATTTCAGAATTTGGTATATCTGTATCATATAGCTCTTTTAGAGCTTCCGCAACAACTGATTGAATTTTCAACTCAATATTCATTTTTAGAAACTTTAA
>CAZLZJ010000013.1:0-10717 GCA_964563975.1 uncultured Prolixibacteraceae bacterium | reverse complement strand
CTTCCGCAACAACTGATTGAATTTTCAACTCAATATTCATTTTTAGAAACTTTAAGGTACGGCAAAGTTAATATTTTAGATCTTTCATTAAGTAGAATGCAAAAAAGCCCTGCCCGAAGGCAAGGCTTTTTTATATTTTAATTTATATCTTTTTATAAAATTATTTTGTAACCTTAACTTCTTCAAACTCAACCCTGCGATTTAATTTTCTATTCTGGATTGATGTATTCTGAACAGCAGGTCTGTCTTCACCATAGTAATTTGAACTTACATAAGCATTGTTAATTCCTTTTGAAAGCAGGTATTTTACAACAGCCTGAGCTCTTTTTTCAGACAGTTTCATATTATACTGGCTTGTACCGATATCACAGGTATGTCCACCTACTTCAACTTTATATTCCTTACTATCAGACAATGTGCGGATAAGTTTATCAAGTTCAGCAATAGCCTCCGGTTTCAGGTCAGCCTTATCGAAATCGAAATATATATTTGGAATATCTAATGTTTCATCAGCCGGACAGCCGTCATTCCAGGCCGGACCGGGAACATCGGGGCATTTGTCAAGATAATCCGGAACGCCATCTCCGTCACGATCCAGCGGACAACCTTTTGCGTCAACCTGTACTCCCTGAGGTGTATCAGGGCATTCATCCAGATGATCCGGAACACCATCTCCGTCAGTGTCGGGACAACCATTGAATTTTGCAAGTCCGGGAACATCGGGACAGTCGTCAAGATGATCAGGGATACCATCACCGTCTGTATCAGGACAGCCATTAAACCTTGGATCACCGGGGACATCAGGACATTCATCAAGATAATCCGGAACACCGTCGCCATCACGATCTAACGGACATCCTCTTTCATCAACCTGTACTCCCGGAGGTGTATCAGGGCACTCATCACGTTTATCCGGAACACCGTCGCCATCAGAATCTTTAAGTTTACCAAATGCAAACTCTATAATACCGTTTAGCTTAATGAAATTGTCATGAACATCGGTCAATCTCCATCCTTCATGCCTGGTACCGTTAATACCATTTATATAACCGGCTTCAAGATAAAGTGATGTATTTGAGCCGATCGGAACTTTTGCTCCCAAACCGGCATCAAAATTAACACCCTTTTCCAAGTTATCCCACAAATAACCGGCACCTCCAAACAGATATGGCTGGAAGCCACTGCCTTCCTGGAACAGCTTAAGACGTAAATTCAATAATGGGTTCACTATGTCTACTCCATCATCGTTAAACCCTGCATTGGTCTTTAACATAAGATCAAACCTGGGACTAAGGTAATGGCTTATATAAAATTCGCCAAGAAAACCAAACTCTTCCAGATCCAGATTGTAATAGGCACCAGGACCCAAACCAATAGCCCATTTATTTTCGGAGTTTTGAGCTAATGCCTGTCCCATTATAAAAAGAGACAACAAAAAAAATGTAAATTTTTTCATAATCACGATTTTAAATAAAAGTTATTAATCTTTTGTAGCAATTTAAAAAATTATTTCAATCTATCAAAGAAAAACATCCGTGCATAATTTAACGATTACACACAGCTACTGTTAGGAAACAAATTTAGATATTTATTTTAAAAAAAAATATAATTATTTGTATTTTTGTTAATTACAATATCAATAAGCCTTACTTATTTGTCGGATAATAATTTAGCTCTCACTATCAGTCTTATCAGGCTCCTCTTTTGAAAAATCTAAAAGTCCTTTTTCCAACAAAATGCCATACCATAGCATCACTTTTTTCATATCTGAAACATAAACCCTTCTCCGATCATAATCCGGCAACACTTCAGCAAAGTAAGCTTTCAGCTTTTCCCCGGGTGAATCATGCCTTATCGCACTACCACCCTTCTCTTTATCAAAAATAGTTTTCAATATAGATTTCAAAGGCACATCTTCATCTGTAGAATAGATAGCAATATCATCCAAAGCTGATATTTTTGAGGATGAATATACAGGATATCTTTTCCCTGTGCTCAGCGACTCAACAATAATATTATTTTTTGTTTCAGCTATAAGCTTAAATAATCCTGAATGGCCTGAAATTGCAAGTATTCCTTTTAGCATATTTTTTTTTCGCTAATATACAATTTTTGTTAAACAGAAATAATATAAATTAACAATACAAAACTTTTTCAATATCAGATTAAACTGATTTTTTCGAAAAATAACAGTTTTATTTAACATTTTAAAGCTAAATAGATAAGAAATAGTTAATATTAAATTTTAAAACTACCTTTAAGCAGACACAAAAATAAAAAATAAAAATTCGTAATTTATCAATCATTCAGTTACTTACCTATTAATTACAATTACTGATAAATTTTCTTTATATCTCATAGAAAAAATCAAATAAAAAAAGAGCTTAAATTCTTTTTATTTCAATTCATATATTATACTTTTGTTTAAAGAATATAAAAAATATACGCCATGACCCAGAATCAATTTAACGACACATTACTTGGATTAAGGAAAAAACTCCATTACTATGCTCTTAGTTTGACAGCAGATCCGGAAAAAGCTGATGATCTGACACAAGAGACAATGCTAAAAGCTCTTACATACAGAGATAAGTATACTCAAAATACGAACTTCAAAGCATGGATATACACCATTATGAAAAATACTTTTATTAATGATTACAGGAGAAATGTAAAAATTAGAAATACATTTAATGATTCAAACAGTGATTTTCACCTGTTATTTTCAAAAGATAAAGTATATCCTGCTCCCGATTCTCTTTATAGTGCAGTTGAAATAACCAACACTATTGATCAGTTGGAAGATGAATACCGTATTCCATTTACTATGTTTCTTGATGGCTACAAATATAAAGAGATTGCAGAAGAGTTAAATTTACCCATAGGCACTGTTAAGAGTCGAATCTTTTTCAGCAGAAAAAAATTAGCCGGGTCTTTACACGGTTATGCTTATAATTAAGCCTTACTTTCTTAGATACTTTTACTAAAGATCTTGGGAATCCCGGGATCTTTTTTTATTTTGCAGAAAAAAACTTTATTATGGAAACAAAAGTAGCAGTCCAGCTGGCCGACGGTTTTGAAGAGATTGAAGCAGTCAGCATAATTGACGTGCTTAGAAGAGCAAATATTGAGACAATTACCATCTCCATATCCGGAAAATCTGAAGTTACGGGTGCCCATGGAATAAAACTAATTGCCGATAGACTTTTTGAAGAAACGAACTTTGACAATATTAGCATGATAGTACTTCCCGGAGGAATGCCCGGATCAGAAAATTTAAAAGATCATCCGGGTCTCAGGGAACAAGTACTCAAGTTTTACAATGAAGGCAAATCACTTGGAGCAATATGTGCTGCGCCTATGATGTTTGGCGATCTTGGTATTTTAAAAGACAAGACTGCAACATGCTATCCCGGTTTTGAAAGTAAGCTTACCGGTGCCAATGTAACAGGAGCAGACGTAGAAATTGCCGGCCAAATTATTACCGGAAAAGGCCCGGGTGTCGCCATTAAATTTGCATTAGAAATTGTAAGAACTCTTAAAGGAGATAAACTGGCATCACAATTAGCTGAAGATATGATATTTGCATAATTCTCTTAAAGAATTTACTAAATATTTTTTATCCAGTTACGTGCATTTACAAAAGCCTTAATCCAGGGAGAAATCTCATCTGTTTCCCTACCGGCGGGATAGTGTGCCCATTGCCAGGGTAAAAAAGCTCTTTCAAGGTGAATCATAGCAGCAAGATGGCGGCCATTGTCTGAACATATTGCAGCAGCTGAATAATCTGAGCCATTGGGATTTGCAGGATATTCATTAAAACTGTATCTGACGGGGATATTATACCTTTTTTCATCACCGGGCAGATTAAACTTTCCTTCACTATGAGCAACCCATACTCCAAGTTTCATGCCGGCCATATCCTTAAGCATAACAGAATTATTTTCAAGAATATCCACATTCAGAAATGCCGATTCAAATTTTCCGGAGTCATTTTGTAATATTTCAGGATGATATTTATGATCCTGATTAACAAGTCCGAGTTCTGTCATCAGCTGACAACCATTACATACTCCAAGACTAAGGGTATCATCTCTTTTATAAAAATTTTCAAGAGCAATCCTTGCTTTATCATTAAATTTAAATGCTCCTGCCCACCCTTTTGCCGGGCCTAAAACATTAGAATTAGAGAAGCCTCCGGCAAATACGATCATATTCACGTCTTCAAGAGTTTCTCTTCCATAAATAAGATCTGTCATATGCACATCTTTAACATCCAATCCGGCAAGATACATTGCATAAGCCATCTCTCTATCGCCATTAACACCTTTTTCCCTTATAACAGCTGCTTTAATACCTGATCTGTTTTTTCTGTACAACTCAATGCCATAATCAGCAGCCTTACCGGTAAATGCCTGAAAATCAAATTTATGTTCAAATTTTTTATAATTATTAAATCTTTCAAAAGCTTTAATTTCTCCACTCTGTTTACGATCAAACAAGTAAGAGGTTCTGAACCAGATATCTCTTAATTTTTGAATATCCAGATTAACTTCTGAATCAAAATTTTTAATTATAACTTCAGCCGAATTGACAGGCACTCCCAGAGCCACATAACCAATCTCATTTTTTTCAAGCAGCTCCTTTACCCTGTTATTATCTGCACATTGAATTACTATACCCGGATTTTCACTAAACAGAACTTTTACCATATCTGCTTCACCTATTCCTGTCAGATCGACATCCATTCCAATATTATTAGAACTAAAGCACAACTCAAGCAGTGTTGTTATCAATCCACCCGACCCGATATCATGCCCGGCAAGAATCAATTTTTTTTCGATAAGCTCCTGCACTGTATTAAATGCATTAACAAATTTCTCAGCATCAGTAACAGACGGAGCCGACTTACCGATCTTATTTAGATATTGAGCAAAAGAGCTCCCTCCCAGGCTGCGTTTACAAAATGAAAAATCAATAAATAAAATTTCTTTAGATCTGTCATCTATTAAAACAGGTTCAATAACCTTGCGAATATCAGAGACTTCACCGGATGCAGAAATAATTACTGTTCCGGGTGCATATACAGTATCATCTTTATATTTCTGAGTCATTGACAAAGAATCTTTGCCTGTAGGAATATTGATACCCAAAGCACAGGCAAATTCACTTGCTGCTTCAACTGCTTTATAGATTCGTGCATTTTCTCCCGGATTTTTAGCCGGCCACATCCAGTTTGCGCTTAATGAAATACCCCGCATTTTACCGGCTAACGGTGCCCATACAATATTTGTCAAAGCTTCAGCTATTGACAGCACTGAGCCGGCTGCAGAATCAATTAATCCGGCAACAGGTGCATGCCCCAGTGATGTTGCATATCCCTTTACTCCGTGGTAATCAAGTGCTATTACCCCAACATTATTTAAAGGAAGATGCAGACGGCCTACCCCTTGCTGCTTGGCAATCAAACCGGTAGCAGATCTGTCTGACTTATTGGTCAACCAATCCTTACAAGCCACAGCCTCCATCCGGATCACCTGTTCAATCATCTTCTTAATATCCGGCAAGGAATATTCAATCTCATCAAATTCAGTATCGGCAGTATCATCTTCCAAAATCGTTTCAGGCAGGTTACCAAACATATATGCCAATTGCCAGTCGACAGGTTTTTCACCTGTTTTGGAATTTTCAAAAGTAAATTGCATGTCACCTGTAATTTCTCCTATTACATAAACAGGAGCGCGTTCCCTTTCTGCTATTCTCTGCAACAGCTCAACATGTTCAGCTTTAATGACAAGTCCCATTCTCTCCTGCGATTCATTACCTATTATCTCTTTTTGAGAAAGTGTCGGATCGCCCACCGGAAGTTTTGCTGTATCAATTTTACCTCCTGTTGTTTCCACCAATTCAGACAGACAATTCAAATGTCCTCCAGCTCCATGGTCATGTATTGAAATAATGGGATTATCGTCAGATTCGCTCAATGCCCTGATTACATTATACACTCTTTTCTGCATCTCAGGGTTAGCACGCTGAACAGCATTTAACTCAATTGAATCTTCAAATTCTCCCGTTGCCACTGACGAGACAGCTCCCCCTCCCATTCCTATGCGATAGTTATCGCCTCCCAGCAAAATAATTTTGTCACCTTTCTCCGGATTATTTTTCAAACTATATTTTTTATTTGCAAATCCGATACCACCGGCCAGCATGATCACTTTATCAAACCCATATTTTTTATTCTTTTCAAAATGCTCAAAAGTCAAAAGGGATCCGGTGATCAGTGGTTGACCAAATTTACTTCCAAAGTCACTTGCTCCATTCGATGCTTTAATAAGAATCTCTTCCGGAGAGCGATAAAGCCAATCCCTCTCTTTTGTTGCCTGTTCCCATGAACGATCAGGCTCGGAGCGGGGGTAAGAAGTCATATACACAGCAGTTCCTGCTATAGGGAAACCTCCCCTCCCTCCCGCCATACGATCGCGAATCTCCCCTCCCGCACCGGTAGAACCTCCATTAAAAGGTTCTACTGTTGTTGGGAAATTATGTGTTTCAGCTTTTAATGAAAGTACGGTCTCAATATTTTTTACTTCAAAATAATCGGACTTATCCTGTGTGGCAGGAGCAAATTGCTCTACTTCAGGGCCTGAAACAAAAGAGCAGTTATCTTTGTATGCCGAAACTATCTTATTTGGATTTACATTTGATGTTTTTTTAATCATTCCAAAGAGCGAAGATTTCATCTCTTTACCATCGATAATAAAAGTACCGTTAAAGATTTTATGGCGGCAATGTTCGGAATTCACTTGTGCAAAGCCATAAACTTCGCTATCTGTAAGAGGTCTCCCAATTGCTTTCGAAACAGAGTTCAAATAATCTATTTCATCATCACTAAGCGCAAGACCCTCTTTTTGATTATATTCATCAATATCTTTAATATCAATAACAGGATCAGGTTGTTTATCCATTAAAAAAATATCTTGCGACAAACCTTTATAAATTTGTTGTAGCATATAATCATAATCTTCGCTCTGATCAGTAATTTCAGTAAACTCTTCTATTCTTAAAATCCCGTTGATACCCACATTTCGGGTAATTTCAACTGCATTAGTACTCCAGGGGGTAATAATCTCTTTGCGAGGACCTTTAAACCGGCCATCAACAGTCTCTTTATTGATAAGTTCGGCATAAGAAAGGAGCCAGGCCAATTTCTCATTGTCTTCCTTATTCAGAAAGAAAGTCGATTCAACAGCAATAACTGTGTTGTTTTTAGTTTTATAAAAATAAATCATTTTACGGTTGAATTTAAAAATAGATATGTTTTGATGCGGTTCAAAGATAAAAAATAATCAAAAACTGTTTTATATACTTTTAGTAATTTCTTGTCAGTTTTTTAAAAAAAATAAAATAAAGGAATTTGTTTGAGCAACCTGAGTTTACTTTGAAATATGAAAAATTAAAACAACAATTTTTGTTAAAATGTCAAGATTTAAAGAAATTTTGTAATTTTGTTCTGCTTTATAAAAATAGTAAGCCCAGATGGCGGAATTGGTAGACGCGCTAGTTTCAGGGACTAGTGTCCGTAAGGATGTGCAGGTTCGATTCCTGTTCTGGGCACCAAAAGGCTTCGATTTATCATAGCAATCAATGATAATTTGAATTATCGTTTTTTTAGACGATATTTTTAATTGTTGTTTTTTTAATGATATTTATAGTATAATAGCAGTTTTTACAGGAGATATTATAGGATCAAAGAAGTTGGTAAATCAAGAAAAATGGTTATCACCACTCAAAAATCTTTTTAACACATAGAGAAACAGACCCAAAAATTGGAATATAAAAAGGGGTGATTTTTTTCAAATAGAGATAGTTAATCCGAAAAATGCACTGAAAAAAGCTTTGGAAATTAAAGCTGTTATCAAAAAAACAAAACCCCTTGATGATAAAAAAAATTATAGTGAAATAAATGTTCGTTTGGCTATTGGTATAGGAGAAAAAACCTACCCGCAGAAACTATATCAGAAAGCAATCAGGCATCAAACAAAACTCTGTGAGCGGGAGATGGAATAGAGCCAATGCAAATGAAATATTAAAAGTAGATAAAATGTTCTGGAAAAAAATTAAAACTTACTCAAATGATAATACTTATCAAACTCTTACTGGCTCATTTGACTGGAGATTTTTTGTTACAACCCAAATCTTGGGTAAAGCATAAAGAAAAACATAAAATAAAATCACTAAATTTATATCTTCATATACTCATAAACATTGCAAGACAGAAATGAAGAAATAATTTAATGCTTTTTATATATTACAACAAAATGAAAAAATGAATAACGAAAAACAGACAATTCACGAATTTGACTTGAATATTATTTATGACTTTTTTTCAAATACAGAACGTCAAGGTCCCGGAAGCCCAGAAGAAACGCTTAAAGCATTGAGGTTTATAGGTGGTCTTTCCGAAAAATCCAAAATTGCCGATATTGGTTGTGGAACAGGTGGTCAAACAATGGTATTAGGAGAAAACACACCGTGTGAAATTATCGGTGTTGATACTTGGCCCGATTTTATAAATCAATTCAACAAAAATGCCCAAATCAAAAATCTTCAAGATAGAGTGAAAGGCATTATCGGCAATATGGAAAATCTTCCATTTCAAAAAGAAGAATTAGATTTGATTTGGTCGGAAGGTGCGATTTATAACATTGGATTTGAGCGTGGACTAAATGAGTGGAGAAAATTTCTGAAACAGGGCGGATATATTGCAGTTACAGAAAATACTTGGTTTAGCGAAGAGCAACCTGCCGAAATTCAGGATTTTTGGCAAAAAATTTATCCCGAAATAGACACAATTTCGAACAAGGTTGCTCAAATGCAAAAAGCAGGCTATCTTCCGATTGCCACTTATATCTTGCCGGAAACTATTTGGATAGACTATTATGCTTGGCAAACATCGAGACGAGAATCGTTTCTGAAAAAATATGACGGGAACAATTCCATAAAAGAATTTGTCACATCCATGCAATATGAAGCAGAGTTATATTACAAATATAAAGCATATTACGGCTATATGTTTTATATCGGAAAAAAGATTTAAAGTGTGATGAAATCAATCGTAAATATGCGATTTGATTAACGCATGAAATTGGAAAATTTTTTCATGCGTGAGCTTTTGCACACAAAAGTTTTTTTGCTAATCTTGATATTGAATTATCTTTGCAAAGTTGGAGAATGCGAAAATCCTAAAAAGAGTAACACAAAATAAATAGGTATATTATGAACAATTTAAAGAAAATCAAAAGCGTTATTTTATTGGTTATTTTCATAATGCCAATTACATTATTTGCACAGGACAGAATTATTCAAAATTCTGAAATCCCTGTTGCTATTCAGAATTATATCAAAACTCATTTCCCTGACCGGACAATAGTTAAAGCTGAAATTGATATGGAAGGCACAAAAAAAGAATATGAAATAAAACTTGATAACAAGACTGAATTAGAGTTTAACAGAAAATATCAAATTAAAAAAATTGACGGAAAATCTGCTTTGCCTGCAAGTGTTATTCCGCCTGCAATCAACGAATATGTAAAAACACACTATCCAAACAATGTAATAACTGATTGGGAAATAGAATGGAACCATCAAGAAGTTAAATTGGATAACGGTATAGAGTTGGAATTCAATTTGAAAGGCAGATTTATAAGAATTGATAATTAATTTTATCTGAAAATTAAAACCATCTCCTTTTCCTAAAATAAAATACCATTCCGCAAAATAGAATAATAATGATCATCCATATTCCAAAATAACCATACCTCCATTTAAGCTCAGGCATATTAAAAAAATTCATGCCATACACTCCTGTTATAAAAGTCAACGGAATAAAAATGGTTGCAATGTTAGAAAATCATTTATAAAATTTTCAACTAATTTAAGTACTCAATTATTAAAAAACAATTATCCGGTTTCATACTTTTTTATTGAAAATATTCTGCTGGCTGAACAATATTTTTTAAATTGAAAGTTTTAGTGAATTTTATACCGATAACTTAAGGGGTTAACAATTATTAAATAATGCGAACTAAAATAATATTTTGGTTTTCTCTGTTACTAATAGTAAATGTTGCATGCAGATCAAAAAGTGGCAAACAACAATCAACTGAAAAACAGGATAGTCAAAGTATAAAAATCGAACCGGGCAATATAGTCTCCGGAAAGGTAATATCTGTTCTTGACGGAGATACTTATGATATTTTAATTAAAGGAGACACTACAATCAGAGTAAGAATGAATGGAATTGATGCACCGGAAAGGGGAATGCCTTTTTCTAATATTTCAAAAAAGTATCTGTCCGGATTATGTTTTGGGAAACAGGTAACCATTGAGATTACCGGAATTGACGTCTATAACCGGATACTTGCCTTTACCTATCTTGATGATGGCAGAGAGCTCAGCCATGAAATGATAAAAGCAGGTCTGGCATGGCATTTTAAGAGATACAATTCTGACTCGATACTTGCTAACCTGGAAATTGAAGCAAGAAAATTGAAAAAAGGGCTTTGGGTGCAAAAAAACCCAATGGCTCCCTGGGATAACAGACGATATCACAGACAAAAAATCTCAACAAAAGATTCCTTCGAGTCAGCACCTTTCACCGGTTTTAAAGCTATCCATGACTTCATAAGATAGCTGCAATCGCATCGGGAAGTTG
>CAZLZJ010000012.1:20861-46335 GCA_964563975.1 uncultured Prolixibacteraceae bacterium | reverse complement strand
AAAAAAAGCAGGTGGGGTTTAAGGGGTAACACCCCTTTATATAAATAATTGAAATCTAAATATTTTAATTTATTAGAGTATATGAAAAGCCGGATATTTTTGAATATTTTCACGCCTTTTGCCGTTATTGCAGGCGTTGTGGTAATTGTTATATTAATGGGGTCTGATCCTAATATTAAATCTGAAAAGGAGGAGGCTGACTATCAGATAAAATTCAGATCGGTTGTAATTCCTGATTCGTTATACTTTGCAGGAGAGCCGGTTCCTCTCGACAGGTTTGATATACGCGAAGCTTTAGACCGTGAACTATTGGTAAATGCCTATTTTCACTCTCAAACATTGCGATTGATCAAATTGGTTCCGAGATACTTTTCAGTAATTGAACCTATATTGAAAGAGAAGGGTGTTCCCGAAGATTTTAAATATCTGGCTGTGGCTGAAAGCGGATTAAACCCGAGGGCAGTATCCCCGGCGGGAGCTGTCGGGCTGTGGCAGTTTTTGCGTACCACCGGCAAAGAGTATGGATTGGAGATCAACAATGAAGTTGATGAACGATACCATATTGCCAGGTCTACTCTTGCTGCCTGTAACTATTTATTGTCGGCTTATAAAAAGTTTGGATCATGGTCTATGGTGGCTGCATCCTATAATGCAGGAATGTCCGGAGTTTTAAAGCAAACGGAACGGCAAAAAAGCAACTCATATTATGATATGCTTTTTAATCAGGAAACAGGCAGATACCTATTCAGAATAATGGCATTAAAATTGATCCTTGAAGAGCCGGAAGCTTATAATTTTATTGTTGGAGAGGAGGAGAAATATCCGGTTGTCCCAATCAGGGAGATAAAAGTTGATGGTAAAATTGCAAATTTTGCCGATTTTGCTTTGGAACAGGGAATCAACTATAAGCTTCTCAAAGATTTTAATCCGTGGTTGAGAGATAACTTTCTGTTAAATGAAAGGAAAAAAACTTATTATATTGAGATTCCTTTGTTTAACTAAGGTTTTTTATTAAATATTTAAATAGAATTTGGAATTATAAAGATAGATGGGGGAGTTTAAAAGTACGGAAGAACAGCACATTGCAGAGGGTGCCGAAAAAATTGTTGTAAATGGGGCAAGGGTGCATAATCTTCGAAATATTGATGTTGAAATTCCCAGGAACAGGTTAACCGTAATTACCGGACTCAGCGGGAGCGGAAAATCTTCACTGGCTTTTGATACAATTTATGCAGAAGGTCAGCGAAGATATATAGAGACTTTTTCTGCTTATGCCAGGTCATTTTTGGGTATACTTGAGCGACCTGATGTGGATCTGATTACAGGATTGAGTCCGGTGATCTCCATTGAGCAGAAAGCCGGTATTCGAAATCCCCGGTCAACCGTTGGCACGGTAACCGAAATTTATGATTTTTTACGCCTGTTATTTGCCCGTGCAGCAGAAGCTTTTTCTTACAATACCGGAGAGAAAATGGTTAAGTATACTGAAGATAAGATTATAAAACTTATTATCAATGAATTTTCAGGTAAACCGGTATATATTCTGGCTCCTGTTGTGAAAGGAAGAAAAGGACATTATCGTGAGTTATTTGAACAATTGAGACGAAAGGGGTTTCTTAATGTCAGAGTTGACGGTGAGCTGATGGAAATAAAATATAATCAAAAACTGGACAGATATAAAAATCATTTTATTGAAATAGTGGTTGATAAGCTGATCGTAGAAGAAGCTTGCCGTGACCGGTTAAAAGAGAGTGTTCAAATTGCAATGAAGCATGGACACGGCATCATAATTATTTTGGATCATGAAACAAATTCGATTCACTATTTCAGTCGTTTGCTAATGTGTCCGACTACCGGCATCTCCTATAATGAGCCTGCTCCCCATAATTTTTCTTTTAACTCTCCGCAAGGTGCTTGCCCCCGTTGTAACGGATTGGGGATTATTAATGAGACGGATATTGATAAGATCATTCCCGATAAAGAGAGATCAATAGCCAAAGGAGGAATAGCGCCACTGGGACTTTATAGAAACTCATTAATCTTTTGGCAAATTGAGGCTCTTGGCGAAATTTACGGGTTTACATTAAAAACACCGGTTGGGAATATTTCTGAAGAGGGGCTTAATGCCGTACTTTTTGGCACAAATGAAAGATTGCATCTGAAGAATACCCCTTTGGGAAGCAATATCAATTATATGATGAGTTACGACGGGGTTGTAAAATATATAGATATACAACGTGAATATAACTCTTCAAAAAAGGCGCAGAACTGGGCAACCCGGTTCGTTAAAACTTCAGTTTGTCCGGAGTGTAACGGTATGCGTCTTAAAAAAGAGTCATTGCATTTTAAAATTGACGGGAAAAATATTTCAGAACTTGCCCGGATGGATATCGATGAATTGAATATCTGGTTTACCGGTCTTGAAAAGAGAATAACCCGCAAACAGCAGATTATAGGTTCAGAGGTGATAAAAGAGATACGCGACAGGTTGGGTTTTCTTTTGGGAGTCGGATTAAATTATTTGTCGCTCGACAGAGCTGCTCAAAGTCTTTCGGGAGGAGAATCACAGCGTATCAGACTTGCAACGCAGATTGGTGCCAGGTTGATTAATGTGCTCTATATACTTGATGAGCCAAGTATAGGATTGCACCAGAAAGATAACCTCAAACTTTTGAAAGCTCTTCAGGATCTTAGAGATAACGGTAATTCCGTTGTTGTGGTGGAGCACGACAGGGAGGCAATGCTTCATGCCGACTGGCTGATAGATATGGGGCCTTATGCCGGCAGACATGGAGGAGAAGTTGTTGCAGCCGGAACTCCTGAAGATATTTTGAAGGCAGGCACGCTTACTTCAGACTATCTGAATAATAAAAAAAGAATAGCAATCCCTGAATTGCGAAGGAAAAGTAATGGTAAGATTTTAAAATTGACGGAGTGTAGCGGGAATAATCTTAGAAATATCACCCTTGAAATTCCACTGGGTATTTTAATTTGTGTTACAGGTGTGTCAGGAAGCGGAAAATCTTCTGCTGTCAACGAGACCCTTCAACCTGTGCTAAGCCGCCATTTATACCGGTCTTTACAGGAACCTTTACCATACGGATCAATTGAAGGTATGGAGTATATAGATAAGGTTATTACGGTAGATCAGGCACCTATAGGGAGAACTCCCCGTTCTAATCCCGTTACTTATACCGGAGTTTTTTCGGATATACGCAATCTTTTTGCCAGGCTCCCCGAATCCAAGGTCAGAGGGTATAAGCCGGGGCGGTTTTCATTTAATGTTAAAGGAGGACGCTGTGAAGAGTGCCAGGGAGGCGGCATGAAGCTTGTGGAGATGAATTATCTTCCTGATGTGCATGTACATTGCAACAGATGTAATGGCAAAAGATATAATCGTGAAACTTTAGAGGTGAGGTATAAAGGTAAATCTATTAATGACGTATTGGAGATGACTGTTAATCAGGGTGTTACTTTTTTTGAAAATATACCTTCTATTGCCAGAAAGCTGAAAACCTTAAAAGAAGTTGGTTTGGGGTACCTTACTCTCGGACAGCCCTCAACAACTTTGTCAGGAGGTGAGGCACAAAGAGTGAAGCTTGCGGCAGAGCTTAGCCGCAACGATACTGGAAAAACTGTCTATATTCTTGATGAGCCCACTACCGGGCTGCATTTTGAAGATATCCGCGTATTGTTAGATGTACTTAACAGATTGGTTGATAAGGGAAATACAGTGATTGTGATTGAACATAACATAGATGTGATAAAAACAGCCGATTATATAATAGATATGGGGCCTGAAGGAGGTAAACAGGGAGGTGAAATTATTTGCTCGGGAACACCTGAGGAGATTATTCATAACACCAATTCATATACAGCCCGGTTCCTTAAAAAAGAACTGATAAAGTAATAAGTACCCTGACAGATCAGGATTTTTAACTTTTTGATAAATAATAAAATTTTTATAAATGAAGCAGGTTGAAATTTATTGCCATAATACAGATTCGAAGCACATCTATCCTCTTGGAATCTCTTTAGCGGAAATAAGCCGTGATCTGAATATTAAATCAGATAATTTTGTTTGCGGAGCCATGGTTAACAATCAGGTACGTGAACTCTCCTTCTGTGTTGTAAAACCAAAAGATATAGAGTTTTTTGATGTGTTACACCCGGATGGCATCAAGTTATATATCCGGAGTTTGATCTTTGTTCTGTATGCTGCAACAGGGAAAATAATTCCGGAAGCAGTGCTCAGAGTAACCAAAGGGATTTCAAACGGTTATTTTTGTGAATTATCTGCTTTAGACAGGGAGATTACTGAGGAAGATGTTAAAATGATAAAAGATGAGATGTCTAAACTTATAAAGCAGGATATCCCTTTTGTTAAAAAGAAGTTATATTCAGCGGATGCTGTAAAATACCTATTTAAAAAAGAGTTGAAGGATAAGGCCAGGCTGTTTGAACAACAGGGACGCCTGTATACCAGTTTATATTTTTTAAATGGTCTGGGCAACTATTTTTATGGACATCTTCTTCCTTCAACAGGTTATTTGTTGAATTTTGATCTTATTAAATATTTTGACGGGCTTTTGCTTAGAGTACCTGATTCAGGCAATTTCAATAAACTGCCGGAGGTGACAATTCAAAATAAACTTTTTGAAGTATATGAGGAGCATAAAAAATGGGCACAAATACTGAATGTTTCTACAATATCGCATCTGAATGAGTTTACCCTGAAAAAACAGGGAGGATATATAATAAAAATATCTGAAGCACTTCATGAGAAGAAGATGGCTGAAATTGCAAATCTGATTTATGAAAAAAACAGTGAAATAAAGGTGGTACTTGTTGCAGGTCCCTCTGCTTCAGGAAAAACAACCTTCAGCAAACGATTGGGTGTACAACTGGCAGTTAACGGATTGAGACCTTATCAGATATCTTTGGATGATTATTTTGTCAATCGTAAATATACACCGGTCGATGAAAATGGTAATCTTGACTTTGAATCTATTGAAGCAGTGGATGTTGAGTTTTTTAATGAACAGCTTGCTGAAATACTTGAAGGGCGGGAGGTACGTTTGCCGAAATTTGATTTTTACCGTGGTAAAAGATATATGAATGGTATGAAGCTAAAGCTGAAGAAGGGAGATATTTTGATTGTGGAGGGAATACATGGAATGAATCCCCGCCTCTTAACACATATTCAAGATGACCAGACATTTAAAATCTTTATATCGGCATTAACCCAGATTTCAATTGACGAGCAGACATATATTTCCACCTCTGATAACAGACTGCTCAGAAGAATAATACGCGATAGTAAATATCGTGGTTATCCGGCTTCCGACACTCTTAAACGTTGGCCCCTTGTAAGAAGGGGAGAGGAGAAAAATATTTTTCCATATCAGGAAAATGCTGATGTAATGTTCAATTCAGCAACTTTGTATGAGCTGGGAGTACTTAAAAAATATGCAGAGCCATTATTAAAACAGGTACTTGAGAATCAGCCGGAGTATATGGAAGCAAAGAGACTTCTGAATTTTTTATCATATTTTAAGCCTGTTGAAGATGGGGAGATACCTCCAACATCATTACTGAGAGAGTTTTTGGGAGGCAGCAGCTTCGCCTATTGATGTGTAAACCGGTTTATTGTCGAAATAGTGGTAAAGCTGTTTTAAAAAAAGAGGAATAATTTTGGTGGCAACCAGATGCGGTGAGTTGGAAAGATATACAATACCGGCTTTTTCATCTCTGCATAAGGCAATTTCAGACCGGTAACCTTGTACATACCCTCCATGATAAGCTACTTTACGGCCCTGGCACTCTACAATTCTCCAGCCTATGGCATAGTGCCTGGAGTCAATATTGTCCCAGTTTCTTATTTTGCCTCCGGTCTCTATTTGCGGAGTGAAAATTGTTTGAAAAATTTTATTTCCGGTCTCCTGTTCCTCAGTCTTCAGCAAGGTTAGCAGAAAATTTGCCATATCAGAGACAGTAGAGTTTACCCCGGCTGCAGGGGCAGTAGTGTAATATCTGTCATTCAGCTTTACCGGAGTGTAGGAACCATTTCTCATAATATGGGGGAAGGCTTTATTTTCGTTATCTTTAAATGATTGAAAATCAACTGATGTATTATGCATACCAAAAGGAATGAATATTTTTTCTTTTAATACTTCACAGTAGCTTTTTGATGTTTTTGCCTCAATAACGGGAGCAATAAGGCTGAACATTACATTTTGATAACTGTAAATTTCACCTGGTTTTGCAGTCAGGCTTGCTTTGTCAAGCACACTGATAATTTGTTGCAAAGGTACCTTCTCTTCAACAAGATTGTCGTAAGCGTGAGGTGTCAGCCCGGAAGTGTGACTAAGTATATTGCGAACGGTAAGCTCTTTTGCACATTCCCTGTTTCTAAGTTTGAAACCGGGAATATAATCTGCAACTTTATCATCAAGTTCTATTATATTTTCACCGGCTAATATGCCTGTTAATACACCGGTAATGGCTTTTGATACTGATGCTAAGCGAAATATTGTATTTTCGTCAACCGGCTCCATCTCTCCTGCCTTTCTTACCCCAAAACATTTTAAGTAGACAATCTGATCTTTGTAAACAACAGCTATAGCGGATCCGACTGTCTTTGAGTTGCCGATCTCTTCAGTAATAATTTTATCATACTCATCAACAACCTCTTTAATCTCCGATACCCGGTCATTCTCTTTTTTATTATCTGTCTCATCTTCAGGCAGAATGTTAAAGCCGGAAGCTGCAGAGTGGTGAAAGTGCATTAGGGTAAGAGATGAAAATAGCAGGGTCAGAAAGGCTATAAGAGTTATTTTGCTGTTCATAAATTATCTTTTACAATAAAAAATGCAAAATAAAAAAAAAGCTTTTTTATACCTAAAAGAAGCAGACTTTTTAAAGTTTTTTTATTCACACTTAATAGTTAGTATGAATTTAAAATTTAGAAAAAGGCAATTTGCTTAAATTGCAATGGTTAAGTATTTCTAAAAAATATAGTTGATTCCATCAATTTTTTTATCTTTAACCTGAAGTTAAATCAGAGTGTTATGGAAATAAAATATATTTTGTCTCTTATTGTCATATTGTTTTTTCTTAACTCTCGCGGCCAGTATCCTGAAGTTGAAAATGATCTTGATAAAAAGGTTAAAACTTTTCTAAAGGAGAATGCCAGTAATTGGAGAGATATGAATATCTCCATTGCTGATGGAAGAATTCTTTATGATCTTATTTTAGAAAATAAATATACAAAAGCAGTAGAGATTGGTACATCTACAGGTCATTCGGCAATATGGATGGCATGGGCTCTCAGCAAAACAGGAGGTAAGCTGATCACCATAGAGATAGATAAAGTAAGATTTTTAAAGGCAAAGGCCAATTTTAAAAAGGCCGGCGTAGACGATTATATTGATGCCAGGCTTGGAGATGCACATGAGCTGGTTCCCCGTCTTCAGGGTAAATATGATTTTGTTTTTAACGATGCCGATAAATACTGGTATAAAAATTATTTTGTGGCGCTGAATCCCAAATTGGAAGCCGGAGGGTGTTATACGGCTCATAATACCTCAATGCGTATCCGTGGGATACGGGATTTTCTTGAATATGTTGAAAGCCTGGATAATTATAAAACTTCATTTGCGGATAAAAGCCGCCCGGGACTTTCAATAAGTTATAAAATATCTGAAAAATAGCTTTAAATTGAGTAGCGATCTTGAAAGAAAACTTGGCTTATTCCCGGTAATCAGTATTGTAGTGGCTAACATGATTGGAGCAGGGATTTTTACTACCACAGGGTTTTTGATGGGTATGCTTGGAAATCCTCTTATTATGTTAGGTCTTTGGCTGACAGGGGGAGTTGTGGCATTTTGCGGTGCATTGGCTTTTAGTGAGCTGGGAGCCTCTTTCCCCGAGGCAGGTGGAGAATATGTTTTTATCTCCAGGTTGTTTCATCCGTTGCCGGGCTTTTTAAGCGGATGGCTCTCGCTGATTGTAGGATTTTCTGCTCCGATAGCAGCATCTGCGATAGGATTCAGCCGCTATTTTATATGGGCATTTCCCGATTGGCAGTTGTGGTTCTGCGGGATAGAGGTAAATGATGAAATATTGAGCAGGGCTTTGGCAGTTTTTATTATTTTGATTTTTTCCTTGCTTCATTCTCAAGGTGTTGTTGTGGGTTCAAGAGTGCAAAATATTTTAACAATAATAAAAATATTGCTGCTGGCCGGATTGGTTATTGCAGGTTTTACTATTGGGAGGGGTGATTTTAACAACTTTTTTAATAAAGAGGGCATTGGCTTTAATTTTTCCGGGATTAAGTCGGCAGGATTGGCGCTGATGTTTATTATGTTTTCCTATAGCGGTTGGAATGCTGCTACATATATAGGATCAGAAATTAAGGATCCTTTGAGGGTTATACCAAGGGCATTAATGATCTCTACCGCCATAGTCACTCTGCTATATATTTTGATCAATCTTTTTTTTGTTTATGCAATTCCTGCAGAACTGATGGCCGGGGAGCCTGAAATCGGAGCCATGGCTGCCGGGCATGCTTTTGGCACTGCTGCGGGGAAAGTTATTTCACTATTGATATCTTTTGCCCTCTTTTCGTCGTTAAGTGCTTTTATAATTTTGGGTCCCAGGGTTTACTACTCTATGTCACGCGACGGACTTTTTTTTAAATTCCTATCAGTTGTTCATCCAAAATCAAAGGTTCCCAGGTTTTCTCTTGCACTTCAGGGGGCAATTGCTGTTGTTATGGTTTTAACCGGTACCTTTGAGCAGATACTGGCATATATGGGATTTGCTCTTGGTATATTTCCTTTGATTGCTGTTGCAGGGGTCTTTGTGTTACGTATAAGAGGAGTTAGTAAATTGAAACTTACCGGATACCCATTTTTACATCTCTTTTTTATTGTTATCACTCTTGCAATATTGGTACTGGCATTTTTTGAGCGGCCTGCGGAATCATCAATAGCCATACTGACTGCCCTTTCAGGTATACCGGTCTACTATTGGTTTAAAAAAGGAAAGAAAAGTTAAAGGAGCTTTCAATTTTCAAGTTTGCTCAGCATTTGGTCAATCTGCTCCTTAGTCTCTTTTTGAAGTTTTTTGTAATCACTGTTATAAATGGGGCTTCCATAGGTGATTGCAACTTCAGTAACCGGTTTGCTCATTTGTCTTAAAAAATGACCGACAAATGTGTCGTCGTTAATCCACGAATCATTACTGTCTTTATAGTGTATTGCCATTGGGATAACCATTATTTTTGCGTCAGCTGCAATTTTAAAAGATCCATTTTTAAATGGACGGGTTAACGGCCCTTTGCCGGTTGTTCCTTCAGGAAATATGGCAACAGGGATTTGTTTGTCTATTGAAGATTTGATATTGTGCATTGTGGAAATAAGGCTTTTTATATCTGAACGGGAGACAAAAATTGAGTTGGTAATCCTGGCACTTGTCTTCAGCAGCGGCCATTTCATAAGTTCTGATTTCATAACAAAGGCTGCCGGTGTATATGCAGCTACCAGAAATATATCTAAATAACTTCGGTGATTTGGCATAATAATAAAATTGCCTGTCGATGGAACCCGGTTTTTATATACTTTAATACCACAAATAAATATTATACTCCTTCCCCATGACTTCATTATTAGTGACAGCAGTTTTTTGCTGAATCCAAACAGAGTTAACCATATTTGCCCGGCAACAGTCAGAAAAAGTGATATGATAAAGATAAGAGCAAGCCTGAAAAGAGCCAGCGGGAAAAGCAATATTACTCTGGCAATCCTTAAAACTGCCCGGGCACCCGGTTTACTCTTTCCCTTTACTTTTTTGGTAGAATCCTTTTTCATCGATGTATTTCCATATTTTTTCGGGCAGAAAATAGCGAATATCCTTTCCCTGCCTGATTGCGTTTCGGATAAATGATGAGGAAATTCCTATCATTGGTGCTTCCGCGGCAATGGTAATTTTTGGATGTTGCATTATATTTGTTTTTTCAAAGCCGTGCCTTGGATACACTATTATGCTGTAATTCTCCAAAATAGATTTATAGTTTTTCCATTTATGGAAGCTTTTAAGATTATCTGATCCAATGAGCAGATTAAAGTTTTTTGTAGGTTCCCTTTCAGAAAGATATGTAAGGGTATCTATTGTGTAGCCCGGTTTAGGCAGGTAAAATTCTATGTCGCTTGCCTCAAACCGGTCATCTTTTTCTATTGCCAGTTGTACCATCTTAAGTCTGTCATAACTGTCAAGGAGACTGGCCTTTTTTTTATGTGGATTTTGAGGTGATACCACAAACCGGAGTATATCAATACCTGTAAATTCAACCATATAATTGGCAATTGCCAGATGTCCGATATGAATTGGGTTGAAGGATCCAAAATAGAGCCCCACATTTTTGTAACGGTAACTTTTTCCTGAAATGCTGTTCATGGTCAGGTTACAGAATAAATAATTAAATCAGCCGGTAAATATATTTAAAAAAAAGCCCTTATATAGAAGTTAATATAAAATATCTTTTAGTCAGTTGTCTGAAATAAATGAAGAGATAAGGCTTTCAGCCTCCTGCAAGGCTATTTGCAGATCGTCATTTATAATCACAGCATCAAACTTTTCGGCAAAAAGCAACTCCTGTTCAGCTTTTTTCAGGCGCATTTCAATTTTATCACTACTTTCAGTGGACCTTTTTTCCAATCTCTCTTTCAATACATTTATTGAAGGCGGTTTGACAAATATAGCTAAAGCTTCTTTCCCGTATAGTTTTTTTATATTTAGTCCTCCTGTTACATCAACATCAAAAATTATATTTTTGCCACTCTCCCTTATCTTGTCAACTTCACTTTTAAGAGTGCCGTAATAGATGCCTTTATATACCTCTTCCCATTCTAAGAACTCATTATTGTTGATTCTCTTTTTGAACTCCCTTTCAGTCAGAAAGAGATAATTTATTTTGTCCACCTCACCTTTTCTTGGTTGTCTGTTAGTGGCTGAAACAGAAAATGCCAGGTTTAAATCCTGTTTGACCAGATGGTTTACAATTGTGGTTTTCCCCGAACCTGATGGTGCTGAGACAATAATTAGTTTTCCCATCATATTATAATACATTTAACAGCTGTTCTTTGATCCTTTCCAAATGATCTTTCATCCGGACTACAATACGCTGTATGTTACTGTCATATGCTTTTGATCCAATGGTGTTGATTTCACGTCCGATCTCCTGAGTGATAAATACAAGTTTCTTACCATTGGGAGATTCATGTGCCATAGTTTCCAAGAAAAAGCTACAATGGTTTTCAAGCCTGACCTTCTCTTCATTCATATCCATTTTGTCGAGGTAGTATATAAGTTCCTGTTCAAACCGGTTTTCATCTACAGTACCATTAAGAGTTGATTTTTTAAGACTTTCTGTTAGTCTTGATTTTATTATTTCCAGCCGTTGCGATTCAAATGGGTTGAGCAGGCTGAGCAAACTTCTGATAGAGTTAAGATTGCCGGCTATATCAACTTCCAAGGCCTTGCCCTCTTTTGAGCGAAAGCTGTCTATCTCTGTCAGCACCTGTTCGAGATTTTGGTTTAATACTTTCCACTCTTCATCGTCAAGAGATTCGAACTCGGTTTTGATGACATCCGGTAATTTGAGTAAAGATTGAAGAGTGTTGCTGTCGGATGTCAGATTTAATTCATCACCTATTTTTTTTATCTGCAGGAAGTAGCTTTTCAGCACCTGCTCATTAATTCTTGAGTTGGTGTCTTCGCCATGAGCTTCAATATATATGGTCAGATCGATCTTTCCGCGCACCAATTTTTCCGATATTTTGCTTCTCAACTCTGCTTCCTTTTCACGATAAATTAAAGGTATTCTGATACTGATGTCTATCTGCTTGCTGTTAAGCGACTTAATTTCTAATATTACTTTTTTATTATTAACTTCGAATTCTGTTCTTCCGAAGCCTGTCATCGATTTTATCATAATTTTTTTTACAAATTTACGCTATTTTTATAAAATTACACCCGAGCCTATAAGCTCATCTCCCAGATACCAGGCAGCAAACTGACCTGATGCAATGCCCCTTTGCTCTTTTTCAAAAATGATACAGGCCCCCTCCTTTTTAATATGGATAATCCCTTTCTCCGTGGGTTGCCTGTATCTGACCCGGATATCAAACTGTTTTTTTTCCTCCAAAGACATTTGCAGATCAGTTCTTATCCAATGTATGTCAGAATTTTTGATAAATAATCCCGGCCTGAATAGCCCGGGATGAAGAGGTCCTTCACCTACATAAATAATATTTCTTGTTATATCTTTACCGATTATAAAGAGAGGCTGACCGTATCCTCCGATATGGAGTCCTTTTCTCTGTCCGATTGTAAAAAAGTGCGCTCCCCGGTGCTCACCGATAACTTTACCATTCCATGGTTTGAATGGAAACGGGAAACATAGTTTTTTGTAATTCTCTTCCGATATTTCAACCTGCTTTTTCCGTGACATGAAATCTGAAGGTATCTCAATTATGTTACCGGTTTTGGGTTCAAGCTTTTGTTGCAGAAAGGTGGGGAGATCTATCTTTCCAATGAAGCATATTCCCCGGGAATCTTTTCTTTCGGCAGTTGGGAGGTTTTGCTGCCCGGCAATTTTTCTAACCATTGGCTTTGTAAGGTTTCCAATGGGGAATAGTGCTTTAGAAAGCTGATATTGACTTAATTGGCATAAAAAGTAACTTTGATCTTTATTGGGATCAACTCCCTTCAAAAGGCGGTAAACAGGAGAGCCCTCCCGCATCATATACTCTTTTCGGCAATAGTGGCCGGTTGCTACATAGTCTGCCTCAAACTTTAATGCTTCCTGAAGAAAAGAGTCAAATTTGATTTCACGGTTACAAAGAATATCCGGATTTGGAGTTCGTCCTGAGTGATACTCACTGAACATATATTCCACAACTTTTTTTTTGTAGTCACTGCTCAGATCCACTATATGAAAAGGTATATCTAATTTTTTAGCTGCCATTTCAGCTATAAGGGCATCCTCTTCCCAGGTGCAGGCACTTGTGATAGTCCCCGTACGGTCGTGCCAGTTAATCATGAAGAGAGCAACAAGGTCATACCCCTGCTTTTTTAGTAAATAAGCAGCCACGCTTGAATCTACACCACCTGAAAGTCCGATAACTACACGTTTCATACTACAAAATTAGGAACTTAATTGAAAATTAGTATTAAAGGTTTTTAAAAGAACCTTCTTTTAATTCAGAATTATATTTTTTCCTTATGCTGCTTTGGTAATGAGGGTAAATATTTGAATTAATTTCTATTTTTAATATTTTTATGCCTTTCGAAACCTTTAATATCAGAATAAAACGGGAGTATGAGATTTATAATACAGCAGATCAGGTTGATGATATTGATTTTACTGTTTTCCGGAATAAGAGCAGAAAATTTTTCCAATATTCGTGAGCCGGAATTTTTATTGTTAATGAACGATCTTTGGGTTGATGAAGTTTTGAATAAAATGACCCTTGATCAAAAAATTGCCCAACTGATGATGCCGGCCTTTTCACCGAAGCAGGACGATTTCGATAAAATGCTGGATATTATACAGAAATATCAGCCGGGGGGGCTGATAGTGATGAGAGGTAATCCGTCATTAACCACTGAATATATAAATAGGTTTCAGGAGAGATCAGCAGTTCCCCTGTTTATTGCAATAGATGGCGAATGGGGGCCGGCAATGAGAATTGACAGTGTTATGCCATTTCCTTATGCCCAGACAATCGGTGCAGTTACTGATCCGGCATTTATTTACCAGATGGGCAGAGATATAGGTAATCAGATGAAGCAGATGGGCATCAATGTGAATTTTACGCCTGTTGCTGATATAAACACAAATCCTCAAAATCCTGTGATTAACTTCCGGTCATTTGGAGAAGATAAAGCAGATATTTCAAAAAAGTCGTGGTATCTGGCCGGGGGAATGCAGGATTCGGGAGTTGTTCCGGTGGCAAAACATTTTCCCGGGCATGGCGACACCTCAACAGACTCGCATCTCGGGCTTCCGGTTATTAACCATACAAAGGAACGAATTGATATTGTGGAGAGCTTTCCTTTTCGTTATCTTAAAGAGGCAGGAATTGCCGGAATCATGACCGGTCATTTGAGTGTGCCTGCACTTGACCCTTCAGGGGCTCCCGCATCTGTTTCGGAAAAGATAATTAACGGGTATCTAAAAAAAGAGATTGGTTTTAAAGGGCTGGTTTTTACCGATGCCGTCAATATGAAGGGAGTGCAAACCGTACGAAAAAACATTGAGGCAGAGGCTTTAAAAGCAGGGAATGACATTGTTGTTTTTACTCCCGATATGAAGAGGGCAATAGATGCGGTGAAAAAAGCTGTTATTGACGGGGAACTATCGGCTGAAGTGATTGAAAACAGGTGCAGAAGGGTTCTTGCACTGAAGCGTTGGGCAGGTTTGCAAAATTATAAGCCTGCAGATACAAAAAATATTGTTGACCGTTTGAATTCGCCTTATTATGAGATAACAAACCGCAAACTGATAAAGAGCTCCCTGACGGTTCTTATAAATCAAAATGTACTGCCTGTACAGGATCTGGCTGATTTAAAGATTGCATCTGTAATGATAGGTTCGGGAGAAATTTCAGCTTTTCAGAAGATGCTCGAAAAATACACAGAAACAGATCATTATACTTTTCCCAAAAATGGCTCGGAACAGGATTTGCTTTATCTGCGCAAAAAGCTTGATAATTATAATTTGATAATTGCAGGAGTGCAAGGGATAAACATTTACCCTTCAGGAAATTATGGCACTTCTGTTTCACAGAGGAATGCGGTTGCAGATTTAATACGCAATAATAAGTGTATCGTGGCTTTTTTTGGAAATGCCTATGCATTGAAACATTTTGAAAATATTCATCAGGCTGCCGGACTTATTCTTGGATATCAGAATAACCCGTTAACTCAGGAGCTTGCCGCGCAGCTTATTTTTGGTGCAAACGATGCAACCGGAAGACTCCCTGTTACTGTGGATGAAAGGTTTCGGGCAGGAAGCGGAACAGATATAAAAAAAAATGGAAGCCTGGCTTTTTCAATTCCCGAAGAAGTTGGAATAAATTCGGCATCACTGACTAACTCAATAGACTCATTGGCAAATCTTGGCGTTTTTAAGAAAGCTTACCCGGGGTGCCAGGTTTTAGTTGCTAAAGATGGAGTGGTTATTTTTCATAAATGTTATGGTTTTCACACCTATAAAAATGAACGGAAAGTGAGTCCCGGTAATCTTTATGACTGGGCTTCGCTGACCAAAGTAACCGGCCCGTTGCCTGCAATAATGAGATTGGTGGATGAAAAAAAAATTGATTTAGATGCGCCTCTCAGCAGCTACTGGGCCGACTTTAAGGGAACAGACAGAGGCAATACGGCTGTTCGTGATTTTTTAACACATCAGGCAAGGATGCCTTCATGGATCCCTTTCTGGAAGATGGGGCTGGATGAAGAGGGAAAGCTAAACAGGGAGATATTTTCTGCTTATCCATCAGAAAAATATTCTGTCAGGGTGTCCGATAAACTATACCTGAAGAGTGATTTTAAAAAAGCAATTTACGATACTATCAGAACCATAAAACTACTGCCTTATAAAAAGTATGTATACTCCGATCTCTGTTTTCATATTTTTCCCGAAATTATATCAGACCTGTCCGGAATACCTTATGAAGAGTATATAAAACAAAATTTCCATAAGCCGTTAGGGGCAAATTCGGTAACCTATAATCCATATTTACATTTTCCTCTTAAAAATATTATCCCAACCGAAGAAGATGATTTTTTCAGAAATGAAAAATTGATAGGCTTTGTACATGATGAAGGGGCTGCAATGTTGGGAGGCATTTCGGGTAATGCCGGGCTTTTTGGTACAACTCTCGATATGGCAAAGATATTTCAGATGTATCTTCAGAAAGGGTATTACGGCGGGAAAAGATTTATAGCAGATACGACAGTTGAAGAGTTCATCCGGGTGCAGTTTCCCAATTCATCCAACCGCAGGGCCCTGGGGTTTGACAAACCGCTAAAAGATACTTTTCCTGCAATGAGCGCCGGAAAAAACAGTTTCGGACATACAGGGTATACAGGTACCTTTGCATGGGCAGATCCTGATTGCAATATGCTTTTTATATTTATGTCGAATCGTGTCTGCCCTACACGTGATAACAATAAACTCAACAGTTTAAATATTCGTACCGCAATGCACCAGGCAATTTACGATTCAATTGAAAAATAGCACAATAATTATTAAAAATAGTTAATAATAGTTGTTGACGCATTAATCGATAATAAGCTTATAAACAAGGTATTGGCTCAATATCAGCTAATTGTGGGCAATAACATTGGTTGCTGACTTTTCGTATACAAACTATTGGAAGAATAATGTGTTATCATCATATAAGAATTGTATTTATTTGATTATTAATTTTAATTTTACATTTTCACGATGATCTTATTATATTAGTATAAAACAAAATAAATTTTAATTACCATGGAGGGAAAAATAACTTTCAATGAGCTGCGAAAGATCAAGGACAGCTTGCCTGACGGTTCTATCAGGAAAATTGCAAATGAGTTTGATATTACTGAGGAGACCGTCAGAAATTATTTTGGAGGAGCTAATTATACAAATGGGGTTGCCGTTGGCATTCATATGGAACCCGGGCCCAATGGCGGAATAGTGCTGCTTGATGATACAGCCATATTGGAAAGAGCAAAGGAGATATTGCAGGAGAAAAAAATTTACATTCGCTAACTGATTAAAAATAAACCATGCGAAAACTAAATCTGGCTATATTATTTGTTGCATTAATTTTGGCTTCATGCACAAGGGAGCAGCCGTGGAAGCCTCTTTTTAATGGTGAAAATCTTGATAACTGGGATAAATACTTAGGTACACCGCTTAAAGGGTTCGATAATCTTGCCGAGACAGCTGCAATTGGCAAAGTGTTCTCTGTTATTGAAGAGAACGGGGAAAAGTTAATCCGGATCTCGGGCGAAATTAATGGTTCTCTTGCTACAAGGGATACATTTTCCAATTATCATTTACAATTGGTTTTTAAATGGGGTGAGAATGTTTATACCGGTTATAACAGCGGGCTGCTTTATCACAGTTTCGGCCCTTTCGGAGAAGCATTGGGAACATGGATGGTAAATATTGAATGCCAGTTGTGGCATCAGAATATGGGAGATACCTACCTTATGAATAATACCTATTGCGAAGCTGCAGTAACAGAAACTGACAGGGGATTCAGATACTCCCGGGAGGGTGAGGTGAAGAGATTCAGCAGAGACCATAACGGACAGAGTGTTAAAAAGGCTTTAGATGCGGAAAATCCTATAGGTGAGTGGAATACAATAGATTTATATTGTTTTGAAAGAACCTCCGTACATATTGTGAATGGAGAGACAGTTATGGTAAACAGCAATACCGGAAAAGTGGAAAACGGTATGGTTGTGCCTCTTTCCGGGGGTAAAATACAGTTACAGTCGGAAGGAGGGGAGATGCTTATTAAAACAGTACGGATAAGGCCTGTTTCTAAGCTGCCTGAAGAGATAATGAAATAAAAAACGGTTATTAAAATATAAGTTATTACCTGAATATCCCGGTTTTTGCCGGGATTTTTATATTTACCATTTGTAATATATATAAGCATTGCCCGTAATCTGATTTATTGATCTGTTTTTTGTACCTTTGATCAAAGTGCATTGTATTATGAAACTGATGAAAGAGGCGCTTTTTTATGAAAAGACGGGTAATGGAGAAGTAACTTGTATTTTATGCCCATGGAATTGCCGGTTAAAACCCGGACAGACCGGTAATTGCAAAGTACGTGAAAATATTGGCGGCACACTTTTTACATATGTATATAATAAGGTGGCGGCAATCGGGGTTGATCCGATAGAAAAAAAACCTCTTTATCATTTCCATCCCGGAATGGAAATATTTTCAGTTGGAGGGGTTGGCTGCAATTTACATTGTACTTTTTGTCAGAATTATCAAACTTCCCAAAGTTTTGCAAAAGATTTTTCAGGGTTTCATGAAATCACTTCGGCACAACTTATTGAAAAGGCTCAAAAAAACCGGCATAATATAGGAATTGCTTATACTTATAATGAGCCGTTTATCTTTTATGAGTATATGACTGAAATTGCACGGGCGGCATATGAAAAAGGGATGAAGAATGTAGTGATTTCAAATGGATATATAAACCCCGGACCACTTAAAGAAATTCTTCCTTTGATAGATGCATTTAATATTGATCTTAAGTCGTTCAACGATCTATTTTATCGCCGGCAGACAAAAGGGAGCCTGAAGCCTGTGCTTGAGTCACTGAAAATTATAGCAATGAGCGGCAAGCATCTGGAAATCACAAATTTGGTAATCGCCGGTTTAAATGATGATGAGCAATTTAAATCAATGGTAAAATGGATTGCCGAGGAGCTTGGTAAAAAAACTCCTTTACATATTTCAAGGTATTTTCCGCACTACAGATTAAATTTGCCCCCTACACCGGTCGAAAAATTGCATCAACTGTACAACTTGGCCAAAGAGTTTCTTCATTATGTATATTTGGGCAATATTTCAGATATAAACAGGTCTTCTACATATTGTCCCGGTTGTGGCGCGCTTTTAGTGGAAAGGGATTATTACCGCATAAAAATTACCCAGCAGGGCTTTAAAGGGATATGCAGAAATTGTAATACCGATATTAATATGATTGTGTAAAGACAGTTATATCTTCAATTTAAGCGGACGTGAATCAGTAACGGTATACACTCTTCCGGCGTTATACTGTATTTAAAGTTATTATAAAAAAACAGACAATGAATTTTAGTGATTTAAACATACATAGCGATATATTGGACGCTATTTCTTATATGGGGTTTAAAAATACAACCCCGATTCAGGAGCAGGCTGTCCCTGTAATATTGGAAGGAAAAGACCTTATTGCATGTGCACAAACCGGAACCGGAAAAACAGCTGCTTATATAATTCCGGTTCTTAATATGATTTTAAATTATCATGAGTCTACAACCAGTACTCTTATTCTTGTGCCTACCAGAGAGCTTGCCCTTCAAATCGATCAACAGGTACAGGGCATAGGATATAACCTGGGGATACATTCAATTGCAATTTACGGGGGCAGTGGGGGAGAAGACTGGGGGCAACAAAAGAGAGCTCTTACAAGTGGGGCTGATATAGTTGTTGCAACTCCGGGAAAGCTTATTGCACATCTAAATCTTGGTTATGTTAAGTTTGATGCAATAAGATATCTTGTGCTTGACGAAGCTGATCGTATGCTTGACATTGGGTTTTATGATGATATAATGAAGATCATTTCATTTATCCCCGCAAAGAGGCAAACTTTAATGTTTAGTGCAACAATGGCACCCAATATCAGATCTTTGGCATCGAAAATATTAAGTAGTCCCGCAGAGATCAATATTGCAATGTCTAAACCTGCTGAGGGGGTTTTACAGGCTGTTTATCTTTGTTATGATAATCAGAAAATTCCTCTGATAAATAATTTGATTGCCAATAAAGAGGATTATAGCACTATTTTAATTTTTTGTTCCACCAGAAAGAAGGTGTCGGAACTTACAAAATCGCTTCAAAAGAGCAATATTGCAGAATCTATATCTTCCGACCTTGAACAGGTGGAGAGAGAAAGTGTGTTGCAGAGGTTTAAGGCCGGGCAAACAAGAATTCTGGTTGCTACTGATATTTTGAGCCGCGGAATAGATATTAAAGGTATAGAGCTGATCATTAACTATGATGTTCCCGGTGATGCAGAAGATTATGTGCACCGTGTGGGCAGAACAGCCAGGGCGGATGCTACCGGGGTGGCTCTTACCCTGGTTAATGAGAAGGAAATGGGAAAGTTCCTGAATATTGAAAAGCTTATCAGAATGGAGATTATAAAGCTTAAAGTTCCGGATGTGCTGGGGAAAAGCCCCGAGTGGAAAATAGTTAAAAGCAAAAAGAAAGGGCATCTGCAGCAGCGCTCAAAAAAAAAAGATGTAAAATCTGAAGACAGGAATATTAAAAAAAGAGAATTACAATAAATTGTGTGAACTTTTTAATTTGTTATATTTAGCAAAAAAAGCATCTATGATAAGGCCGGCAATTATTTTTTTTGTATCTCTCTTTTTTTTCAGCTGTCAGTTAACCGGAAATGATGAAATAATAACAGGAGCAGGACAGCCTGAAAGCTACCTCCCGCTTATTGAAGGGAAAAGAGTTGGTTTAGTTGTAAATAACACATCTCTTATTGGAGAAATACATCTTGTTGATTTTCTTAAAGATAAAAAGATAAATATTGTTAAGATTTTTGCTCCCGAGCACGGTTTTCGCGGTGAGGCTGCTCCGGGTGAGATAGTTAACAATGGAGTGGATTTAAAAACGGGAATATCTGTTATTTCACTTTATGGTAAAAACAGGAAACCCTCTCCCGGAGATTTGGAAGATATTGATATAATATTATTTGATATTCAGGATGTCGGATGTCGTTTTTATACATATATCTCCACTTTGCATTTAGTTATGGAGGCTTGCGCAGATGGGGGAATACCCGTAATCGTTGCTGACAGGCCAAATCCCAATGGCGATTATATTGCCGGTCCGCTGCTTGAGCCAAAGTTTTCATCTTTTGTGGGAATGCATCCGATACCGGTTGTTCATGGCTGTACAGTCGGAGAAATTGCTTTAATGATAAATGGAGAACATTGGCATAAAGCTCCCCGAAAATGTGAACTAACCGTGATACCTGTTAAAAATTATACCCACTCTTCTGTTTATTCTCTTCCTGTAAGACCCTCCCCAAATTTACCAAATGACCTGGCCGTCAGACTTTACCCTTCATTGTGTTTTTTTGAAGCTACAAGTGTGAGTGTTGGCAGGGGAACCGATTTTCCATTTCAGGTACTTGGTGCACCTTATCCGGAGTTTGGTAATTTTACTTTTTCTCCCGTAAATATTCCCGGTGTAGCTAACAACCCGCTTCATGAGGGGAAGCTGTGTTATGGAATTGATCTGAGAGAGCCGGAAGAGGTACCGGAGTTCACTTTGAAATTTTTTTTGGATTTTTATCATAAATATAAAGATGAAAAAGATTTTATTACCCGCGAAAACTGGTTTAATCTGCTTGCAGGAACAGATAAGCTGCTTCAGCAGATAAGGTTAGGATACTCCGAAAAAGAGATTATGGATTCATGGAAACCCGAATTGGAAAAATATAGGGAGCTGAGAAAAAAATATTTATTATATCCCGATTTTGAATAAATATCTTTATATGCTATAATAGTTGCAAAAAAATGTTAAAAATCGTAAATTGATTTTATATATTTGCAATAATAACAACCTGGTTAATTCGTAAATGAGATAAATGATTTGGAGATTAGCCAAATATTTGCTTTATGCAACAATAGTTTTTGCTATATTGGTTGCACTCATATCATGTGAAGATGAGGGATATCATAATTCTCCGGATGCACAGCTGCTTTTTTCAAGAGATACAATCATGTTTGATACCATATTTACCAATATTGGTTCAACAACTCAACATTTTAAGGTTTATAATAAATATAGTGAAGATCTGCTGATATCCAGGATTCGCGTTGCAAACGGGGACCTGTCAAATTTCAGGCTTAATATTGACGGAGATATAACCAATGAAGCTTATGATATTGTTATCCCGTCACATGACAGTATATTTATCTTTGTAGAGGTTACTGTTGATCCTAACGGGCAGAATATGCCAATGATAGTTCAGGATTCTATTGAGTTTGTAACAAATTTTAATTTGCAGAATATTCTTCTTATCGCCTATGGACAGGATTTTAATCTTATTAAAGACGGCTATATTTTAAATACTGAATGGACTGCTGAAAAACCATATTTGATTTACGGATATGCTTTTATCGACAGTACCTCGGTGCTTAACATTGAGGCAGGTACCAGAGTCTATTTTCATAAAAATTCAGGTCTTTATATAGAAGGTAAAATTGTTGCTGAGGGAACTTTTGAAAATCCTATTGTCTTTTCATCAGACCGGTTGGAGACAAGCTACAAAAATATTCCAAACCAGTGGGACAGGATAATTCTTGAATCAGGAAGTCATGGTAATATTTTAAATTTTGTGACCATAAAAAATGCAAATATAGGACTTCAGGTAGGAACAATTGAGCATGACGGTCATGCAAGTTTGCAGATAAATAATTCCAGAATAGAAAATATGGCTTATGCCGGGCTTTTTGCTTTGAAGTCGAAAATTTTCGGATATAATAACCTTATAGCAAATTGCGGATTTTATGCAGCAGCTTTTTTGGCAGGAGGAAGTTATGAATTTTACCATACCACGATTGCAAACTTTTGGGGAAATTACTCTCCCAAAGCAAGGACATCTTCATCAGTGATCATATCAAACTATTTACCCGTTAAAAAGTCTGACGGATCGTCTGTTATCTATAGTGGTGATATTGAAAATGCATTTTTTGGCAATTCAATTATTTACGGTAATTATCCTAATGAGATTGAGTTGGGGGATAATAAACAAAATATGTTCAACTATACATTTGATCATTGCATTCTGCAAGTTCCCGACACTTTGGATTTATCCGATAAAAATCATTATAAAAATGTATGGAGGGGCAAAAAATATGATCCCAGGTTTGTTGATCCATTCGATAAACATGATTATTCACTTGACACACTATCGGCTGCAAAAGATATTGGTAATCCTGTTTTTGCAAAGAGGTTTCCTGTAGATATTATGAATAAAGATAGATTAGCAGATGGCGGGCCCGACCTTGGTGCTTTTGAAAGAGTCGAAAAAAATAAAAAGGATTAAAAAATAAAAAGATTACTGTTAACCCTATATTGTTTTTCAATTTTTACCGGATTATACCCCCAGGAGCTTTCCGAAGTATATAATATTGTCTTTTACAATGTTGAAAATTTATTTGACCTGAAGGATGATCCTGAAACTTTTGATGATGAATTTACTCCTGAAGGTGCCAGACGGTGGACAGCACGGAGGTTTTACAGAAAAATAAACAATATATCGAAGGCTCTTATTAACTCTACAGGCTGGACCCCGCCCCAGATTATATCCTTATGCGAAATAGAAAACAGATATGTTCTCGACAAGCTTGTCTCATCTGTTGCATTGAAAAAATTAAATTATAAAATTATTCATAAAGATTCTCCTGATAATCGTGGAATAGATGTGGCATTTTTATATAATCCCGATTATTTCAATCCGCTTCGGTATAACTGCTTCCCGCTTACCGATAAGAATGGAAAAGTTATACCTACCCGTGAGATATTGTATGTTTTGGGGACTTTCGGAAGTTCAGACACAATCCACTTTTTTATTAACCACTGGCCATCCAGATATTCAGGGTTGCTCAGAAGCAGGGGATTGAGAATATTGGCAGCTACTATCTTAAGAACTCAGGTTGAAAAACTGCTTGATCAATATATTGATCCGCAAATAATAATTATGGGAGATTTTAACGACCAACCGGATGATTTAAGTATTGTAAAGTATTTGAAAGCTTTGCCTTATGAAAATGATATTAGCGCTAACTCTGTTTATAATCTTTCGGCCGGCTGGAAAGAGGGTGATAAAGGCACTACCAAGTTTAGGGCTCAATGGTATATATTTGATCAGATTATAGTTTCCGGAAAGTTGCTTGATCATCGATCCGGACTATATGTCGAAAGAGGATCGGCAAAGATTGCCGATATGCCTTTTTTATTTGAACCGGATGATCGTTATGGCGGAGTGAAACCTTTGAGAACCTATTATGGGTATACATATCAAGGAGGTTTTAGCGATCACCTGCCTGTGGTAATTCAATTAAAAGTTACGCCCTGACTATTTGTCAGTCCAATCTCTTTTGCTTTTTTATGCATATATGAAAAGGCTTCCTCAAAGTTATTTCCAATTTTACCGTCAAGGATAGCCTCTTTTATTGCATTTTTTATAAGCCCTACTTCTTTGCAGGGAGGAAGGTTGAAAGTTTCCATTATCAGTTCTCCTGAAACCGGAGGTTGAAAATTTCTTATTTTGTCTTTTTCTTCAATCTCCTGAAGTTTTTTACGGACGATTTTGAAATTTTTCAGGTAACGTCTAACTTTTTGAGTGTTTTTAGAGGTGATGTCGGCTTCACATAAAAGCATCAGATCGTCAATGTCGTTGCCGGCTTCAAAGAGGAGCCGCCTTACTGCCGAATCTGTTACCTCCTCCTCTGACAGTATGATAGGGCGCATATGAAGTTTAACTATTTTTTGTACATATTTCATTTTTTCATTTAAGGGTAGTTTCAATCTTCTGAATATTCCCGGAACCATCTTTGCACCGGTAAAATTATGAGAATGAAAAGTCCATCCCTGCCCTTCCTGAAATTTTTTTGTAACCGGCTTGGCAATGTCATGAAGCAGTGCCGACCAGCGCAACCAAAGGTTATCTGTTTTTTCGGCAACACTGTCCAACACTTTAAGAGTGTGGTAAAAATTATCTTTATGCCCTATACCATTTTGTATATCAACACCTTTAAGTTTTGCCAGTTCAGGAAAAATTATTTTAAGCAAGTCTGTTTCTTCCAATAACCTGAAACCAATTGAAGGCTTTTCAGACATGATAATTTTATTTAGTTCATCGGTAATCCTTTCGGCCGATACTATTTTTATTCTGCTGCTATTGTAGGCTATTGCCTGTAAAGTACCCGTATCCATTGTGAAGTCGAGAACCGCGGAAAAACGAATTGCCCTGAGCATCCGTAGAGGATCGTCCGAAAAAGTTTCATTTGGATTCAGGGGAGTTCTGATAATCCGGTTTTTTAAATCATGAATTCCGTTAAAGGGATCTGTTAATTCTTCAAAATTATGGCTGTTAAGTCCCAAAGCAAGAGAATTAATCGTAAAGTCTCTGCGGTTTTGGTCATCTTTTAATGTGCCGTTTTCAACAATAGGTTTTCGCGAATTGCTGCGGTAAGACTCCTTTCGGGCTCCTACAAATTCAATCTCAAAATTCCTGTATTTAAGATGTGCCGTACCAAAATTTCTGAAATAACTTACCTTTGGTTTAGGTTTGATAAACTCTGCAACCTTTTCTGCCAGGCCTATTCCACTTCCCACTGTCACAATATCAATATCTTTTGATTGCCTGTTCAATAGCATATCCCTGACATACCCGCCAATTACATAGGTGTCTTGTCCCAATTGGTCGGCTGCTTTCGAAATATGATCAAAAATTTTATGTTTTAACTTCATACTATTAAAATCGTTTCTTTTTAAAGGTATAGTATAGCTTGCTTATATATGTTTTAATAATTTTTTTGGGTACCGGTTTTAACCGGAATATTTATTTTACATTTATAATTATGACAAACG